>CANHLZ010000039.1 GCA_947461595.1 Bacteroidota bacterium
TACTTGGGTTCTTCTGGAAAAAAGCTACTTCAAAAGCGGCCATCACTGGAATTATAGTAGGCGTTATTTTATCTATTGTATTTGATAAATTTATTGTTGGCTGGGCAGGAAATGAAACATTAATATATACTGCTTATTCCAATGGTCATGGAGGTTTTGAAATACCTTATTTAATTCAAATGGGATTGGTTTTTGCCTTTACCATGATCACGATGGTCTTAGTGAGTTTGATAGATACGAAAGGGCAATCCCATGAAAACGATATCATAGAAGACGCTACTAGGTATAAATTATCTAATGCTAATTTAGCTATGATTTTTATAATATTAGGTTTGGTAGCCGCTATGTATATTCGCTTTTGGTAGATAGTAACTATTTATATTAATAGTGATGATCTATTGTGATTTTGAAAATGAAATCAAAATGAAATCAAAATTGGTTCACTATTTTTCTTTATTGATTGTATTGATGGGGTGCTTGACATTGTCTGCTCAAAACCATAAGTTAATCAAAGAAGAAACGCAATTAATTACCCATGTTCAATTGATTGATGGCACTGGTAAGCCTGCTGTAAATGCTGCTGTAAGAATTCAGGGGAATAAAATAATTCAAATAGGAGCTTTATTGCCACAGAAAGAAGAAATGGTAATAGATGGTCAGGGTTGGGTGTTGGCACCTGGATTTATAGATTCGCACAGCCATCATTTTGGCGACTTAGACAATCATTCGGAAGCCTTGCCTACCAACAATCAGGGCATTACTACTATTATCATAGGACAGGATGGAGAAAGTTATCCCATGGATACGATTGCGCAAATGATGAAGGTTCAGCCCATGGCTATTAATGTGGGTACCTATACTGGACAATCTACTTTAAGAGAGGCAGTAATGGGAGAAAAAAATGTATATAGACAAGCTAGCCAATTGGAAATTGATAAAATGAAAATCATTTTAAAGAATGAATTAAAAAAAGGATCCTTTGGTTTATCTACTGGACTAGAATACGAGCAAGCTTTTTTTTCAAGTAAGGATGAAGTGATCCAATTAGCCAAAGTAGCAGCAGCCGAAAAGACAAGCTACATGAGTCATATCAGAAGTGAAGATATTAGAATGCCAGATGCGATTGATGAAATTATAGAAATTGGAAGAGTGACTAAAATGCCAGTGCAAATATCACATATCAAATTGGGTAAAAAAGATGATTGGGGTACGGCCAAAATTTTAATCAACAAATTAGAAAAAGCAAGAGCTGCTGGTATTAATATTACTGCAGATGTTTATCCTTATACCTATTGGAATTCAACTTTGAGGGTATTGTTTCCAACACGTGATTATACCAATCCAGTGAGCGCGGAATTTGCCGTGAATCAAATCATAGATGTGAATGAATCTTATTTAGTAAAATATGCGCCAGTTGAAGCTTACAGAGGTAAAACCATTGCTGCCATTGCCGCTATGAGAAATGAGAAGCCATCTACAACGCTTATGGCATTGATTGCCATTGCATCGGATTTCAAAGAAAAAAATCCTGAATTTAAAGGAACCATTGATGCCATCGCAGGTAAATCTATGATAGAATCAGATGTGGCTGCATTTATAGCTTGGCCTAATGCCAATATTTGTTCAGACGGAAATAATACGGGTGGACATCCAAGAGGGCAAGGCGCTTTTGCAAGAGTATTAGGAAAGTATGTGAGAGAAGACAAAGTAATTCCAATGGAAACAGCTATTTATAAAATGACAGGCTTAACTGCAAAGCACGTAGGTATAAAAAATAGAGGGGTTATTGCGGTAGGTAATTATGCCGATCTAGTTTTATTGAATCCAGCTACTGTAAAAGACAATGCTACCATTCAAAACAGCAGAGCTTTATCAACAGGTATTGAAATGGTTTGGATTAATGGGCAGGTCACTTATAAAAATCAAAAAACAACAGGCGCTTATCCTGGTGTTTTTATAAAAAAATAAATTTTAATTTAAAGTATAATCGTAGTAAAGATGAACAATGCAATTGTGTTGACTAATGGGTTATTGAAATCACTAGATGCAAAAACAGCACATGGTTTAATTAGAGGAACCGAAAGATTCACCATTAAAGGGGTGATTGATTGTGCCGAAACTGCAGGAAAAGATGCAGGCAGTTTATTAGATGGAAAACATAGGGATATTCCAGTTTTTGAAAATTTTAACACTGCTGTTGAAACCTTAAAGGGCATTCAATTTTTAGTAATTGGAGTTGCTACTGTTGGAGGAAGGTTGCCTGAAAATATGTTAACGACTATCATTGAAGCCATTAATGCAGGAATATCTATTGTCAATGGTTTGCATGAGTATTTAAATGAAAAACCAGCAATAGTGGTATTGGCCAAAGAAAAAGGGGTTCAATTAATTGATGTGAGAAAACCTAAGACAAGGGAGCAACTTAGCTTCTGGACAGGGGATATCTATAAAGTGAATGCGCCTATTATTGCGGTGATAGGTATGGATTGTGCCATGGGCAAAAGAACCACCGCTAGGATATTAAGACAAGCCTGCGAAGCCATTGGGTTAAAAGCACAAATGATTTATACGGGTCAAACAGGTTGGTTACAAGGAGGGAAGTATGGATTTATTTTTGATTCCACTTTAAATGATTTTGTATCAGGGGAATTGGAAAATGCAATAGTTACTTGTTGGAAAGAAGAAAATCCTGATTTTATATTTTTAGAAGGACAATCTTCTTTAAGAAATCCAAGCGGTCCCTGCGGCATTGAATTACTGATCTCTGGAAATGCAAAAAATGTAATATTGTTATTTGCCCCAAAGCGAAAATATTTCGATCATGATGAAAAGTGGGGCCGTATTCCAAGTGTTGAATCTGAAATAGAGATTATTGAAAAATTAGGATCCAAAGTGATTGCCGTTGGCATACATACTGAGGGTTGTACCAATGAGGAAGCTTTTGCTTTTCAAAAAGAGTATGAGCAAAAATTAAAGATTCCAGTATTGTTGCCTATTCAAGAGGGGGTAGACAAAATAATACCTACCTTAAAGCAATTGATTAAGTAATTAAAATTTTTATACAAATTAGTAAATGAAAATAGTTGCCGTAAGATCGTACGTACAAAAAATGGCTTTAACCAAGCCATACACTATTGCTTATAGTACATTCTCGGATGTCACTTTAGCTTTTTTTGAAGTGGAATTAGCCAATGGGATGATAGGCTATGGAACAGGAAGCCCTGCAGGAGAAGTAGTAGGAGAGACCACCGACCAAACAGCGCTTAATTTACAAACCGATTTTGTTCAAAAATTTGTAGGAAGAGACATTCGACATTTTCAACAAATCATTTACGAAGCAAAAATACAATTTAACCATTTGCCTGGAACTCAAGCTGCGATTGATATTGCGCTGCACGATGCATTTGGGAAATTCATTGGTATATCCGTAGCTGAATTTTATGGCCAAAAAATACAAGCCCTTCCTACCTCTATAACCATTGGAATAAAAAATGTACAAGAAACCTTAGAAGATGCAGCTGGGTATTTACAATTGGGTTTTAAAATTTTAAAAGTGAAACTTGGCTTGAATGTAGAAGAAGACATTGAAAAAATAATTAAACTTCATGAGTTGTACGCTACTCAATTTAAAATAAGGGTAGATCCTAATCAGGGATATACATTGGCCCAGTTGAATCAATTTATCAATGCTACTAAAAAAGTAAGCGTTGAATTAATAGAACAGCCATTGCCCGTTGGAAAAGAGTTAGAATTATTAACCATTGATCCGGTTTATCGAGCCATTTTAATGGGGGATGAATCTTTAAAAGATGCGCATGCGGCATTGGAATATGCCATTAGTAAACCTTTTGGTGTGTACAATATCAAATTAATGAAATGTGGTGGTATCATGGGGGCTATGGAAATTGCCAACATTGCCTACCAAGCTCAAATAAATTTATTCTGGGGTTGTAATGATGAAAGTATACTTAGTATAACAGCTGCATTGCATGCTGCCTATTGTTGCGCTAATACTAAATACATAGATCTGGATGGTAGTTTTGATTTAGCAGAAGACTTGGTTACAGGTGGGTTTGAGCTAGTAGATGGTTATATGCATATCAATCATTTACCTGGTTTTGGAGTCACAAAACTTTAAAGCACTTATTTCAAAAACACTAAATTGTAGTATGGACGTATTAAAGCCGAAGATTGGATTAAGAGTAGCTACTTTTTTGGTGGTAAGTGTAATTATTGGTTCGGGCGTTTTTAAAAAAATTGCGCCAATGGCGCATGAATTAGGTTCTCCCTTATTGGTCATCGTATGTTGGGTCTTGGCGGGTATCATCAGTTTAGCAGGAGCGCTTTCAACAGCCGAAATGGTAAGCATGTTTCCTAATTCGGGCGGAGAGTATTTTTATTTTCAAAAAATATACGGACGCTTTTTCTCCTTCATTTATGGATGGTCAAGTTTTACCATTATTAAAACTGCTGCCATAGCAGCACTGGCTTATATTTTTTCGCAATCCTTAAATAGCTTATTCCCATTTCCAAGTTTTTCATCCGATGCAAGTTTTTTAGGCATCGCCCTTTTTCAAAATTTATCTATTAAAATAGTAGCCTCTATTTTAATTATTTTGTTAACCTTATTAAATTATAGGGGAGTTGAATTTGCAGCCAAACTAAGTAGCTTCTTAACTTATTTAATGTTGATTGCCATTGTGGTATTTATTGTAGTGGGTTTTAGTTCTAGTTCGGTCAATATGCAAAATTTAACGCAGCATAGTCAGTTAGCAACCTCTCCGAGTCTTAATGGGTGGAATTTAATGAAAGCCTTATTCGTGGCTAGTTTAGGGGCTTTTTGGGGATATGAAGGCTGGAATAATATAGCGTATATAGGTGAAGAAATAAATAACCCAAAACGCAATCTCCCTTTGGCATTAGGTTTGGGTACTTTATTGGTAATAGCTACTTATGTTGCATTAAATGTTGTTTTTGTTACTGTCATGCCCATTGATTATTTTATACAATTAAATGGAACGCCTAATAAAATTGCAGCAGTAGAAGTAGCAGGAAGAATTAGTGGAAATATAGGCATGGTATTAGTAGCTGGTTTAATCGTAGTGACTACTTTAAATTCAGCCAATAGCAGTATTTTAATGTCTTCTAGAATTATGTATGCCATGGCTAGAGATAAAATGTTTTTTTATAAAGCCGCATCCGTGCATCCAAAATACAATACACCTGATGTAGCTTTATTTATTCAAGCATTTTGGGCCATCGCTTTAGTATTTTCTGGAACCTTTGACCAATTAACAGATATGCTAGTTTTTGCTTCCTTTATATTTTATGGAAGCACTGCTTTAGGTGTAATTATCTTAAGAATCAAACATCCGGAAATTGAAAGAAAATACAAAGTCATTGGTTACCCATTTGTACCTGCTTTATTTTTTCTTTTTTGCGTGGCCTTATTTATAATGACGATAATCAATCAACCCTATCAAGCCATTTGGGGCTTAACCCTTATGGCTACTGGGCTGCCGGTATACTGGTGGTTGAGTCGTAAATAACTACTTTTTCCCATAAGTGCCCATAATTATCTCTAAATTCATCATGAATGGGATGAGATTGATAAATGGCTTCGTCTTCGGCAGAATCAAAAAAGCATAACCAAGAGTAAGAATAGTTTTGAACAATGACTGCTCTATTGGTGGAGGCGGGAACGCCCACATGAAATTGACGAATAGTTGAAATGGTTGAAAGTAAATTAATTCCTTCTAAAAATTTATTGCGGTCTGCTTCCGAATCTTGATTTTTTAAATAAAAAAATACATGGTGTACGAAGGTGTTATCGGCTATTTTTTTGCTCATAGTAATAAATTATTAATTAAGTTGACGATTTCCTTTTAATTTAATTAATGCAAAAGAAAATTATAAGTAGTACAGCTATGAAATTTAGTTTTCTAAAATATGTTTAGCATATTCAAGACATTTTTTTGTTTCTTTTACTGCATCAGAACCTGCTGGAATGTCATATTCTAATTCAATGGAGGCAGGAATTTTATATTTTTTAGTTCTCAATAAAGTTAAAACCTCTTTTAGTGGCGTATCGCCTTCGCCCCATGGCATATTTTTATCGCCATTTACTTTATTGTGCCTATCCTTAATGTGCATGCTTGTAATGCGATCATGTTTGGCTTCAATTAAAGCCAATAAAGTTTCTTTTGTATTGGGACCACCTGCTGCAATGTAATGCCCGCAATCTAAATTCATAGAATTGAATGGCGATTGTGCTAAAGCGATATCCCATGCGGTATCGGTAGCTTGGGTATGAGCATGATAACCAATGTAAATACCATGTTTCTGACCCAAATCGCCTAAGCGCTTAGAATGTGCTGCATCATTAGGCAATTCAATGGTTACCGATTTAGCGCCTAAGGTTTTTGCTGCTTTTAAAGCATATTCAATTTCACCATCTGTATTGTTAGGGTTTAAGGCATTTGGTTTGAATGCGTAAATACTTACTCCCGCATTATTATACATTTTGCGAATCTCTTTAAACTTATCCATTGAAACATTTGTTCTCCAATTAGTCAATTGAGTTTGATATTCTTTTACTTGTGCTTTCAAGGCATCTGTAAATTCAATTTTTTTACCTGGTACCCACTGAATAGGATTTTTTGGTGCCCCTGCATACTCTTCGATGGCATCTCCCATTAATTCAATCGCGCTAATATTAGTTTCTATACAATATTGTAATAATTGCTCTGCACTACCAGGCATACTTCTAAATGAATAAGTAATTGCTCCAATTTGAACTCCATTAATGAGTGAATTAGGTTTACTACTTAAAATTCCAAAAGGGTTAGCGGCCAAGCCGGATTTGCCCATTAAAAGCAATCCCATAGAAGCCAATGAACTTTGATATAAAAATTGACGACGAGTAGACTTCTTGCTGGTTTTATTTAAATTATTCATTTAATTAGTTTTTAATATATTAATGATTTTAAGACTAGTAAATTAAGGTTTTTAGTTTAAAATTCAATTAAAACTTGACAAAAGGCGAACCATTGAAAACCCTTAGGTTATTTTAATACGATAAGCTTTACTTTTGTAAGTATGAGAAAAGGGTTGTTATTTTTATTGATTTTAGCCTCATTGAATGGGGTGGCACAATCTTACTATTTGTGGAATGACAAAGTGCAAAAAACCTATGAATCTATCAATTCATTAAAAATTCCTGAGGCCAGAAAAGTGATTGAAAAAGAGCTCAATAATCACACTAATAATCTTTTTTATTTTTTACTAGAAAGCGAAGCTGATTTATATCAATTATTTTTTAATGAAAATACTTCAGAGTATGCCATTTTTTTTCCACGCTTTCAAAAGCGGATAGATTTAATTAAGTTGGGACCTAAAACCTCTCCTTATTATTTATACAGTTTGGGCTTAATGTATTTTCATAAAGCCATATTGGCTATTAAATTAGATAAAACATTAGAAGCTGCTTTAGATTTTCGCAAATCCTATATTTACTTTAAAGACAATAAGGAACTGTATCCAAAATTTAATCCTAATGATGTTTATTTTGGTTTGTTGACTACCATTATTGGAGCGGTACCTACCAATTATCAATGGATGTTGAATATTTTTGGTTTTAAAGGAAGTATTTCAAAAGGCAATGAATTGGTTTTGGGGTATATTAATAGTAAAGATGAATATTCGAAAATGGCCATGAATGAAGCCTTGTTGCTTTATCCTTATTTAGTGATGAATTTCGAAGGCAATACAAAAAAGGCGTTTGATTTTATAGAACATACCAATTATGATTTTAAAAAGAATCACATTCATGCCTATATGGCTACTAATTTGTATTTAAATCATCAACAACCCCATAAAGCATTAGAAATTGCAACAAATATAGAACAAGGAGATATTTATTTATCGATGCCTTTTTGGAATTATGAAATAGGGCATATCTATTTTAATGAAATGAAATTAGACAATGCAGAAAAAGAGTTTACTCAATTTATCAATACATTCAAGGGTAATTTTTATGTAAAAGATACTTATGATAAATTAAGTTTAATTGCTTATTTAAAAAACGATGTTAAAAAATCCTATGAGTACAGAGCAGAAGTACTTAAGCAAGGTAGTTTGATTACAGAAGCAGACAAGCTGGCCTATCAAAATGCAAAATTAAACGCTTGGCCTAACTTATTATTATTGAAAGCACGCATATTAAGTGATGGAGGTTTTCAGACGCAAGCTTTAAAAGTTTTATCAGATAAAACCACTCTTGATTTTAAAACTGATGATGATAAAACTGAATTTTCTTATCGATTGGCCAGAATTAATGATTTAATGGGAGATAAAGAGCAAGCTATAAAATTTTATAAGTCAACCATCGCAAAAGGGAGAAATTCAAAACAATATTTTGCTGCTAGATCAGCGTTGCAAATTGCTTTAATTTATGAAGAAAGAAAAGATTTCACCAACGCCATCGCTTTTTATAAAAATTGTATGGAAATGCAAAATACCGCTTTCAAAAATTCAATAGACCAGAAAGCAAAATCAGGCATCTTAAGATGTCAGAAATAAATTCAAGACGACATGACATTGGTCAGACTTTAACTACAAACCCTCTAAACACCATGTTAATAGGAATTTTAATACCTATATAATGTAGGAAATATTATTGTTTTGGTTATCTTTGCAAAAATTAATGTTGGATAGTATTACTAATACAAAGCTTATGAAAAAGGGATTGTTTTTAACTTTATTTACGCTGCAAATTATAGTAAGCTTTGCGCAAAAAACGGAAAGAAAAGGTGAATTTTATTTTTCATGGGGGTACAATAAGGACTACTATACAACTTCAAATATCTATATTAATCAACCCGCATTAAATAATAATTTTGTTTTTAAAAATACTGTTCTGGTTGATCATCCTGGCTGGGATGAAGGATTGTTTGATACCCCTTTAACTATTCCACAATACAATTATCGTTTTGGTTATTTTTTTGACAAGAATAAGGATTGGGCATTTGAAATAAACTTCGATCATACAAAAGCTTTAATCAAGGACAATCATTCTATTCGGATGGTTGGAGTTTATAATGGCGTAGCGGTTGACTCAAGTTTTATTTTTACTGAAAAAGGGGTAGGTGCTGCAAAAAATTATTATTTTTTAAATAATGGAGCTAATTTTTTATTATTTAACATTGTAAAAAGAAACAGGTTTAAAAGTTTATCAGGAAAAAATATTCTTATAGACGGGCTAGGTAAATTTGGGGTAGGTCCATTAATACCTCATGTACAAAATTGCTTATTTGGGAAAGAGAATAATAGTAAATTTCAATTTGGAGGCTGGAATACAGGAGTGGAGTATGCTTTAAGAAGTACTTTTTATAATAAATTATTCTTAGAATTTTCTGGAAAACTAGACTATGCGGCCTACTATAATTTAAATGTATACCAAGGTACGGCAAGACAAAATTTTGGAACCTTAGAATTTATCTTAAGTTTTGGATACAATATACCTATGGGCCGTAAATTAACAGCGGGCATGCGCTAATCAAATTCGATCATTATTTTTATACTATTCGCGCCTGGATGATAGAAGGATTCAAAGGCGTTTTTTAAATCTTTGAATGGGTATCTATGTGAAATATAGTTTTCAGGTTTAATTTGCCCACTCTTCATATGCTCTATAACCCATTCAAAATCTAATCTGGTGGCATTTCTGCTACTCATTAAAGTAGTTTCTCTTTTATGGAATTCTGGATGACTAAATATAAGTTCACCTTTTTGTAAACCTATCAAAATATATTTTCCGCCATGTGCAAGGTATTGCAGTCCACTATTGATTGCTTTTTGATTACCAGTAGCATCTACCACAATAGTTGGCATTTCACTTTGGGTAATAGATTTTAATTTTTCAATGACCTCTTCTTCCAAAGGGTTAATGGTATATTTAATATTTAAATTTTTTCTTGCAAAATCTAGTCGAGTATTATCCATTTCCATTGCAATCACTTTGGCTCCATTAATGCTGGCATATTCCATTGCGCCTAAGCCGATAGCACCTGCACCAATTATTAAAACAAATTCATCTTTTTTTATTTGAGCTTTCCGCATTCCATGTGCGCCAATACTAAAAGGTTCAATCATGGCCAAGGCGTCTAAATTTAAGTTATCAGTTTTCACTATGCTTTGTTCGGGCACCGCAATGTATTCACACATCCCTCCATCAATATGAACTCCAAAAACCTGCAAATGAACGCAGCAGTTTTCTCTACCGCTATTACAAGCAATGCAATTTCCGCAGTTAAAATAAGGAAGTATACTCACCTGATCTTCATTCTTACACAAAACAGATCCATTATGATCTTTTATGATACCTGCAATTTCATGACCCAAAATTCGAGGATAATTAAAGTAAGGCTGTGTGCCTTTATAAGCATGCAAATCGGTGCCGCAAATCCCAACTCTTTTAACTTGCACAAGTACCTGGCCTTTTTTTAATTGAGGTATTAATTTTTCTTCATAGGAAAAAAGTCCAGGGGCATTACATACAAGTACATTCATTTTTTTATCTATCATCGTATCTATTTCTAATCCTATAAATTTAAACAATAAATTTTGGATTTATATAGAGAAAGTATTAAATTACTCGATAATTATTAGCAATCGATTCACTTTAAAATTTTAAATTATCAATATGAAAAAGTTCAGCTTCTTATTTTCGATGTTATTTGTTTTTACAATGATTGTTGCTCAAGATAAAATTGTTGTTAATGCCGATTTGGGAACAACTATTATTAATAAACATATTTATGGGCATTTTGCGGAGCATTTAGGCAAGGGCATATACGGCGGAATATATGTTGGCGAAGGGAATACTAAAATTCCTAATACAGCAGGGGTTAGAAATGACATTATTGACGCCTTGCATAAATTAAAAATTCCAAATTTAAGATGGCCAGGTGGATGTTTTGCGGATACCTATCATTGGAGAGATGGTATTGGACCAAAAAGTGAAAGACCCTCTATGTTAAATGTTTGGTGGGGCGGCGTAACTGAAAATAATAGTTTTGGTACCCATGACTTTTTGAATTTATGTAAAGAGATTGGTGCAGAACCCTATTTGGCAGGAAATGTTGGATCTGGAACCGTACAAGAGTTAGCCGACTGGGTGAAGTATGTAAATTTTCCTGAAGGCAGTGGCCCTATGACACAGTTAAGAGCACAAAATGGTCAAAAAGAACCATGGAATGTAACTTATTGGGGTGTTGGAAATGAAGCATGGGGTTGTGGTGGCAATATGAAGCCAGAATACTACGCGAATATTTATAAGCAATATGCCACATTTATGGCAAGTACTAATGAAAAACCTATTTTTAAAATTGCTTCAGGTGCCAATTCCGATGACTTTAATTGGACAGAAGTATTAATGAGAGATATTCCGAAGGAAATGGTTGATGGGTTAGCTTTGCACCATTATTCTGTAATTGATTGGAGTAAGAAAAGTTCAGCTACAAATTTTACTGAAGCAGAATATTTTACCACTTTAAAAAGGGCTTGGAAAATGGAAGAGTTAGTAACCAAACATTCCACCATTATGGATAAATATGATCCACAGAAAAAAATAGCATTAGTAGTAGATGAGTGGGGTGGTTGGTATGAAGTGGAGCCCGGCACTAATGGCAGTTTTTTGTATCAACAAAATACGATGAGAGATGCGATGATTGCTGGTATAAGTTTAAATATTTTCAATAACCATGCCACTAGAGTTAGAATGGCCAACTTAGCTCAAACGGTAAATGTATTACAAGCAGTCATTTTAACCAATGAAGAAAAAATGCTTTTAACACCTACTTATCATGTATTGGAAATGTTCAATGTCCATCAGGATGCTACTTTATTGCCTACTGTGCTAAAATCAAGTGACTATGAAAATGGGCAAGATAAAATTCAAGCGATATCTACTTCGGCTTCAAAAGATAAAGATGGTAAAACGCATATATCGGTAGTTAATATCGATCCAAATAAGAATCACGATATTATCTTGGAAGTAAGGGGCGAAAAAATAACTAAGGTAACTGGCCGCATACTAGTATCTAATAAAATACAAGACCACAATACTTTTGAGAGTCCTAATAAAATAACTCCAGCTATTTTCAAAGATTTTCAAATTACAAACACTGGTATCAAATTTACAATGCCACCTGCAAGTGTATTGGTTATAGAAGCAATTCAATAATTATTTGTTCATCTTTCATTCACCTAAATTTAGAACATGAAATTTTTTAATATCTTCTTTATACTGGTATTTATTCTTTTTGCTGCATTTCAATACAATGATCCAGACCCTTATTTATGGATACCTATATATTTGTATCCAGCCTTATTGTGTTATTGGGAATTAAAACAAAAATCAATCAATAAGAAGGCCTATATAGGTGGGTTTTTGATATTTGGTGCTTATGCTATCTATAAATTATTTGACACCAATGGTATCATAGATTGGATCAAATTTCATAATGCATCAAGCATTGCAGCTACCATGAAGGCCGAAGTGCCTTGGGTAGAAGAGTCCAGAGAGTTTTTTGGTTTAAGTATAATTTTAGCCGTGATGGCTTTCAATTATTATAAATCAAAAAAAGTAGCTTAATTATATTTCTTTATACTTTTATAAAAGAGCTGTAAATTACGAAGCCATTTTTACTAAATTTAATTGAGCTTTTCCAAGGTATGCGCTTGCTCTAATTTTGATTAATATTAACAGTACAATTGCATACCATTTCGTATTTTTGCTTTTTAAATATTTTCCATGACAATTAAGCTCATAAAAAATAGATCTGACATTGGAGCCGGCACAAGAGGATCTGATATGGGCATTGATGCGATAGAAATTGCTGCAATTAATAGCCATAGCGATTTTTTTCATAAACATTTATTTCAGGATGTAGAAACGCATAATGAAACTATTTACAATAAAGTCAATAATAATTTTGCAAAAAGGATTGAACATGTGGCCGAACAATGCGAACGTGTTTCAAAAGTGGTTAAGCAAAATATAGTAGACGGATATTTACCGATTGTTTTATCCGGGGATCACTCATCGGCATTGGGAACGATTAGTGGAATTAAAGCCGCTCATCCTAATAAGGTATTGGGGGTGATATGGATAGATGCGCATGCCGATTTACATTCTCCTTTTACTTCACCCTCGGGCAATATTCATGGCATGCCCTTAGCGGCGGCTTTAGGATTGGATAATTTAGCTTGTCAAATTAATAGTCCAGAGGAACCCACCTTATCGCATTGGAATCATTTAAAAAATATTGGAATTCAGGGGCCAAAATTTAACCCAGCTCATTTAGTGTATTTTGGACTTCGTGATTTTGAAGAACCTGAAGAAAAATTAATACAAGAACATGATATTAAGTACTATAAGGTGGATGAAGTAAGGTATAGAGGATTGCGTATATGTGTTTCGGAAGCCATCGAGCAATTAAAAAATTGCGATTTTATTTATATATCTTTTGATGTGGATTCTATGGATTGCGATTCTGTATCTTATGGTACTGGAACACCTGTTCCTGTTGGCTTTTTTGCAGCCGAAGTCATAGAAATGATAGATATGCTAATTGCTTCTAAAAAAGTTGGCTGTATAGAATTTACTGAAATAAATCCTTTGTTAGATAATAAAGGGAATAAAATGGCAGAGACGGCTTTTCAGGTTTTAGATCATATTGCTGCTCGGATATAAGGAAACATTATTTTTTCCATTCTACTGCAACAATTACGTCGTTGGTTCTTCCCCAAAATTGAAAAGGGGCATTGTAGCCTAGTAATCTATATTTCCCTATTACTTTAATATTATTGTCTCTTAAAAGGGTATTTAACTTTTCACTTTGTTCTTTAATAACTTGGTCATTGGCATAACCACCAAATGAAACTACAGCCACAAATTCGCTTTCGGATTTATGAATTTTAACCTCTGAGGAAGATGGCTTTGGTAAATTATTCAAATCATACTCACTAGGCATTACAAAACTCATACTTGAAGTTTCGCTATTCATATCCATATGCACTGGCGAAGTCATTGCAATTTTAGATTTGGACTCATTATTGCCAAAAATATAACCAGCCACTTTTGAGAAACCAGGGCTGGACAATTCTTTATATTTTTTTGCTTTAGAGTAATAGGTGGCTAATATAACAGAAGGGTAATGTCTTATTTCAAAACCTTTGCCTTTAAAGACAACTTCATATTTTTGTTTTTCAACTTTAAATAGATCCATTTTAGCATAGGATTGAAGGGTTAAAAAAAGCGCAATAGGTAAAAATAGTTTAATCATAATTTATTTTATTCAAAAGTATACTAGGTGTTTCATTTTAATTCAATATGGCCGGCCTACACTCGTATCCATTAATATCATGCACGAAAATAACACTTTGGTTTGATTTCTAAACCATCTTATTTAAAATCCAATTCTTTTAAAGAAACGCCAAATAATTGCTGAGTAATCGCTTCTAAGTCTTTAGTATCTCCTTTTAGATGAATGGACCTATGAATATGAGTTTGGCTAGCACCCGGTGCTAAGGACATCGCAGGGGAGGAGCTTTCTAATTCATAAAATTTACCCATTTGTTTATCATTGATAGGCCCGTCAGAATAGGCATTCATCGCATCTCCGTTAAATGGATTCAATTGCTTTTCCCACAATGAATTTACATAA
>CANHLZ010000040.1 GCA_947461595.1 Bacteroidota bacterium
ATGGACTATTAAAGAAGGGTAATTAATTATTAACAAAGATAAATAGTACTAAACTATTTTGTATTTTCACGACCATGGCAAAAGCTAAAAAACCTAAACACGTTGCAATTGCAGGAAACATTGGAGCGGGTAAAACAACCTTAACCGAAATGCTAAGCAAGCATTATCGTTGGATTCCTCAATTTGAAGATGTCGATCACAATCCTTATTTAATGGACTTTTATGATGACATGACTCGTTGGAGTTTTAATTTGCAAGTTTATTTTTTACATGGCCGCTTGAATCAAATTTTAGAAATACAAAGAGGTACCGAAACCATTATTCAAGACAGAACCATTTACGAGGATGCTCATATTTTTGCACCCAACTTACACGAAATGGGCTTGATGAGTAAAAGAGATTTTGACAACTATTTTGGTTTTTTTAGTACCATCAAATCAATGATACAACCTCCAGACTTATTAATTTATTTGAAAGCCTCTGTACCTACCTTGGTTTCTCAAATTCAAAAAAGAGGCAGAGAATACGAAGAAAATATTCGTTTAGATTATTTAAAAAAATTAAATGAATACTATAATAAGTGGATCGAAGGTTACAAAGAAGGCCCCTTATTAATTATCGATTGTGATAAAAATAAATTCGGAGAATCTGAAGAGGATTTAGGCGAAATCATCAGCAAAGTAGATGGAATGCTGTATGGCCTTTTTTAACAAATAGTTTTTAAATTATTTTACGGGTATGAACAAGATCACAGCTTCCCACTTAGAAGAAATTAAAGCTATTGTAGGGGCTGATTACTTTTTTACAGATGAAGAAAGTTTTGCCAAATACGGCAGCGATGAAACTGAAAAATTACATTATACCCCACAGGTAGTAGTGAAGCCTCGAAAAGCCGAAGAAATTGCACAACTACTTAAAATTTGCAATCAACATTTAATACCTGTTACCCCAAGAGGTGCAGGAACTGGTTTAACTGGTGGCGCCCTTCCCCATTTAGGCGGATTGGTAATTTCCATGGAGCGATTTAATTCCATTATAGAAATAGACGAAAGAAATTTACAAGTGACTACCGAGCCAGGCGTTATTACAGAAGTTTTGCAAGATGCAGTAAAAGAAAAAGGTTTGTTCTACCCACCCGACCCTGCTAGCAAAGGAAGTTGTTTTATTGGTGGCAATATTTCAGAAAACTCTGGTGGTCCTAAAGCTGTTAAATATGGCGTAGTAAAAGATTATGTTTTAAACTTAGAAGTGATACTTCCTACTGGTGAAATTATATGGACCGGTTCCAATGTTTTAAAAAATGCAACTGGTTATAATATTACTCAATTGATTGTAGGCAGTGAAGGCACACTTGGCATAGTTACTAAAATAGTTTTAAGACTTATCCCTCATCCAAAATTTGATTTATTAATGTTGGCGCCCTTTAATAGTTTAGAAAAAGCAAGCGAAGCGGTGAGTGCGATATTTAGAGCAGGCATTACCCCCAGTGCTATGGAGATAATGGAAATTGATTCCATTATCTTAGCCACTAAAATGTGCGAGAGCAGTGCTATCCCTATTACCGAAAACTTAGCAGCTCAATTAATTATTGAAGTGGATGGCAATAACTTAGAAGTGTTAATGAAAGATATGGAAGCGATTGCTGATGTATTAGCAAATTACGAAGTGGGTGAATTGTATTTTGCCGATGACGCTCAACAAAAAAATGAACTTTGGAAAGTACGCAGAAAAGCGAATGAAGCAGCAGTGGCTGCAGGTTATACGATTGAAGAAGATACGGTGGTTCCAAGAGCCGAATTGCCACGTTTAATTAATGGCGTAAAAGCCATGGCCGATAAAAATGGATTCAAAGTGGTCATTGTAGGTCATGCTGGCGATGGCAATTTACACATTCGCATCAACCACCCCATTTACAAAACAAGTCATGAGAACAAAGAAATTCAAACCATCCTTATGGAAATTTTTGAATTGGTAAAAGAATTAGGGGGCACCATTAGTGGCGAACACGGTATTGGTCTCATTCAAAAGCCCTATATGTCCATCATGTTTGACGAAGTGACCTTAGCACTCATGAGGGGAATTAAAAAAACATTTGACCCTAATAATATTCTAAACGCCGGAAAAATATTTGATTTAAAATAAACATTTAATAAATTAAAATTCATTTATGCCTTTCAAATATGCTATAAGCATCTTGTTTTTACTTTTTAGTTTTTCTGCATGGGCACAAACCACCATTGAAACCAATCGTATTGATGCGCCTAGCCCCCTATTTTTTGGAGGGGGAATTGTATTTGGTGGCGGCTCGGGATCTTTTCAGCTGGGGTTAAATCCGGAATTAGTTAAAACCTATAATCAATACATAGACCTTGGGGCTGCAATAAATTTATATTATGCATCCTACAAAAGTACGAATGAGGAAGGAAGTATAAATGTAAGATCTAGCAATACTCAATTTGGACTAGGCGGTTTTATAAGAGTATGGCCCATAGAACAATTTTTTATACAAGTACAACCAGAATACAATTGGACTTTTACCAATGCAAAAAGTTATACCAATGGCAACTCTGGTAATTCTAATGTTAGCGCCCCAAGTGTTTTAGCAGGAATAGGCTATGGGAAAAGAAATGAAAATGGATTCTCCTACTTTTCGGTAATGTTTGATTTAGTGAACTCAATGCAATCTCCCTATCGAATGGGACAACTCACCGCGCAACCTATTATTAGGGCAGGTGTTGGATTTCCTATTTTTAGAGCTAAGAAAAAACAGCCTTAATTTCTTCTAATGTTGAACAAATAATTAAGCGATATCTACTGCGTTCGTATAAAAAATCATCTTCCTCCATTTTTTGAATCATCGCTAACAATGGATCATAAAAGCCATCATGATTAAATAGAATTATTTTTTTTTCGTGGATGGTTAAATTATTCCATACGAGCATCTCGAACAGTTCATCTAATGTCCCAAAGCCACCTGGAAGCACAATAGCAGCATCTCCTTTTTCATACAATAGCAATTTACGAGCGTGCATATTTTCAGTGACAATTAGTTCGGTTAATCCTTTATGCTCAGCTTCCCATTCCAATAAAACCTTTGGCATAATACCCAACACCCTGCCACCATTTTCTAAACAAGCATTAGCCACTGCCCCCATCAAGCCCTTATTTCCTCCACCATATACCAATTCTATGTTATTAAGGGCCATCCACTTCCCTAAAGCGATTGTCTCAGATAGATAAGCAGGATTTTTACCAGATTTTGATCCGCAAAAAACGGTCAGGGACTTAATTTTCATAAAAAAGGTTTTAATACTTGAATATAGCTGCAAATTAGCTAATAATTTCAAAGATTCTTACTACTTTGCCCATTCAATAATGTAAAAAATATGAGTGCGCCTTTATTGTTTTTGTTTGTGCTTATTTATTTTGTCATTTTATTAGGGGTGGCAAAAATTACTGGCAAAAACAGCAACAATATGTCTTTTTTTATTGGCAATAAAAATAGTCATTGGATGTTGGTGGCTTTTGGCATGATAGGAACTTCTTTAAGTGGAGTAACCTTCGTAAGCGTTCCTGGAGCAGTAGGAAAAGATTCCTTCCACTATTTACAAATTACCATTGGCTATGTTATTGGCTATTTTGCCATTGCTTATGTATTACTTCCCATTTACTATAAACTTAACTTAACTTCTATATATCATTATTTAGAACAACGTCTTGGTTTCAACGCTTATAAAACAGGTGCTTCCTTTTTTGTTTTATCCAGAACTTTAGGCGCAACCGCAAGACTTTATTTAGTGGTGAAAATTTTACAAGTATTTATATTAGACAATATGGGGGTACCATTTTGGGCTACCACTATGGTAATTCTAGTTATGATTTTATTGTATACCTATGAAGGAGGGGTTAAAACCATTGTTTGGACAGACACGCTTCAAACCTCGGGCATGTTGTTAGGTTTAATTATTTGCAGCATCTATATTTTAAATAATTTACATTTTTCTTTTTCAGAAGGATTAAACGCGATGCATGTTAAAGGGCTATCCTCCGTATTTAATACCGACGTAAATAGCAAAACATTTTTTCTTAAACAAATTATTGGGGGTGCTTTTATAACCTTAACCATGACAGGGCTTGACCAGGAAATGATGCAAAAAAATATTTCTGTGAAAAAATTAAAAGATGCACAAAAAAATATGGTTACTATTGGATTTACCATGTTGTTCGTGATCAGCTTATTTTTATACCTAGGTGGATTGATTCATTTATATGCAGGTCAAAATAATATTCAATCATCTGGTGATGATTTATTCCCTACCCTGGCCTTATTCCATATGCCTCCTTATATTTCAATCATATTCATACTTGCATTAATATCGGCACTTTTCCCAAGCGCCGATGGCGCCATCACCGCTTTAACTTCTAGTTTTTGTATAGATTTATTAGGTATGCAAAGGAACACCCAATGGGAGGAAGTAAAAAAGAAAAAAATTAGACAAAGAGTTCATTTGTGTTTTGCCTTTTTATTTTTCATTATGGTACTAATATTTAAATGGATAGACAATAAAAGCATCATTGATTTACTTTTAAAAATAGCCTCCTACACCTATGGACCTCTTTTAGGTTTATTTGCCTTTGGCATTTTAACCAAAAGAAAACTTCATGATAGATGGGCTTTTTTACCCTGCTTTATAGCCCCTTTATTGTGTTTAGTTCTTGATTATTTTCAACCCTTTCTATTTGGTAATTTTAGAATTGGGCAGGAGCTTTTAATTATTAATGGTTTCATTACATTTTTTGGGCTCTGGTTAATTTCATCGCCAAATACAGAAAAAAGCTAGACATTTGTTGTATGGATTTTATACACCCTTTAGCGAATGAATATGCTCAAAAGTATAGCAATTGTACTCCTAGCTATTTAAAAAGCTTATACGAGAATACTTTGACAAGTCATCCACATGCGCATTTACAAAGCAGCTGGACACAAGGTGGTTTTTTAAGTTTTATCAGTAAACTAATGCAACCCCATACAATTTTAGAAATTGGCAGTTTTACTGGGTTTAGCGCTTTATGTTTGGCCGAAGGATTAGCCAATAATGGCGAAATACATACAATTGAATTAAGAGAAGAAGATGCAAAAACAGCGATGTCTGCTTTTTCAAATAGCCCTAAAAACAGTCAAATTAAAATGCATATTGGAGATGCAAAACAAATAATTCCTTCTCTATCAAAAAAATGGGACCTCGTTTTTATAGACGCAGATAAAACAAGCTATATAGAATACTACGAATTAGTACTCCCTCAACTTAATGAAAATGGCATTATCATAGTAGACAATGTACTTTTCCATGGCGAAGTACTTGAAACTTCCATTCAAGGCAAAAGCGCCAAAGCCATTCAAGCCTTTAATGAGCATTTAATGCTAGATCAAAAAACAGAACAAGTGATGATAACCATGCGAGATGGCTTAACTTTGATTAGAAAAAAACAATAAAATGAAACAAAGCATTGTTGCCTTATTGCTTCTCTTTTTAATTCCATCAGACTTACTGGCTCAAAAAACAGCCACTTTAATTTATATAGACCAATACAAAGACATCGCTATTAAAGAAATGAAAAGAACAGGTATTCCTGCTTCCATTACACTAGCGCAAGGAATTATAGAATCCAATAGCGGGCAAAGCAATTTATCATTGAACTTTAAAAATCATTTTGGCATCAAATGTAAATCGGATTGGCAAGGCGAAACCACTTATCAAGACGACGATACTAAACAAGAATGTTTTAGAGTATATACCACGGCAGTTCGTTCCTTTATAGATCATTCAGATTTTTTAAAATCCCGGGCTAATTATGCTTCCCTATTTGAATTAGATCCAGTGGACGATTCTGCTTGGGCCTATGGACTTAAAAAAGCCGGCTATGCAACAGCCCCTGATTATCCAAGGAAATTATTAAAAGTGATTAACGACTTTGAACTTTCTCAATATAATTTTCCGGAACTTGCTAAAGAAGATTCTATCGAAGCTACTAATAAAGTAGATACAGGTGCAGACACTAGTCTTTCTTTTAAAAAAGATACACTTCCCATAACCATTGCCCCTTCCACTGTTAATTTATTAGATATTAATTGGAATAAGCCTTTGGTTGATGCTAAAAAAGATACATTGGCAATAGTAAAAATTGACAGTATAGTGACTAATATAGATAGCATTGCTCTTTCCAATGTAAAAGGTTTAAGTGTTACTGGAGTAGTAAATAGCAGCATTCCTAAAGCTATTCAGAGCATAGATTTATTAAGCCCCGAAACAAAAAAAGATACGACGGCTACTAGAGATACTATAATTAAAGTGGTTAGCCAAACAAGTATCAACTACCCTAATGTAAGATTTAGAATCAATAATATTCCAGTCGTATGGGCCAAAACGGGCAGTTCTTATCTTGCCATCGCCAATAGCTATATGGTACCATTGTATTTATTATTCGAATACAATGAAATTCAAGAAGCTAGTTTATTGGCTACTGACCAATTGGTGTTTTTAGCTCCCAAGAAAAAAGAAACCCCTAAAAAAGTACACACCATAAAAATAAATGAAACTCTTTATAGCATTAGTCAATCAGAAGGCATTCAGCTTGATTATTTAAAACAATACAATCCTAAAGCAGCTGACGATAATTTAAAAGAGGGGGATTTTTTGTTTTTATTTACCCCTTACGATGCACCAAAAAAGAGCAACTCTTTTTTAGAAGCCATCAAACCCTTATCCAATAAAGCGACTATTCCAAGTGCCAATAGTATTTCAACCAAGTCTGCTAAAGAAACACCCACATTAAAAGATAGTGTACCTGATGAAAAAAAGAAAGCTGCATCAAACAAACTTGACTTTATTAAAAAATTGAACCCCTTTAATAAAAAGAAGAATTAATTTTTTACATTAAAATAATTTTATGCAATCCATTAAAGTATTAGATAAAGAGTTTGTTCCCTATTTAAATGAAGCAGCAATTCAAGAAAAAATTAACGAATTGGCTATGCAGCTCAATAAAGATTATGCAGGTAAAAAACCTATTTTTTTATCTATTTTAAATGGGTCTTTTTTATTTACCGCCGACTTATTTAAACAAATTACTATTGAAGCCGAGGTTTGTTTTATAAAATTAGCTTCCTATAAAGGCATGTCTTCCTCTGGCAATGTGATTACCGCTATTGGCTTAGAAGCCAATGTTACTGGCAGGCATATCATTATTATGGAAGATATTATTGATACGGGCAAAACCTTACACCATTACTTACCTCAATTGGCCTCCAGCAGCCCCGCTTCCGTTAAAATAGCAGTGCTACTCAATAAAAAAGAAGCCCGTCAATACCCAGTGGATATAGATTACACCTGCTTTGACATCCCCAATAAATTCGTGGTGGGTTATGGCCTTGACTATGATGGACTAGGTCGTAACTCTAAAGACATTTATCAATTGAAATAATGAATTAAAAAATATAATCCATTATTTCAATTATATCTGATGATTTATTTTATTTTAAATTCTTAAAATAAAAGGACTAAAGTAAAGTACTCTAAGTATTTTATTTAAAACACCTGATGAAATAATTACTTGAACGCTTCCTTTACTCTATCGTAAAAACTTTTATCTCCTTTAATTGGTTTGGGTTGGAAATTAGCACTCAATTGCATTTTTTCTAGCTCCGCTTTTTCTTCGGGGCTTACTTGTTGCGGCGTCCACACATTCACATTAATCAATTGATCTCCTTTTGCATATCCTTGCACTTCGGGGAATCCCTTTCCTTTTAATCTAAATATTTTACCACTTTGAGTGCCTGGTGGAATTTTTATTTTAGCACGGCCATCTATCGTAGGAACTTCTACGCTGGTACCAAAAACCGCATCAGGAATGGTAATGTATAAATCGTAAGCTACATTCAACCCATCTCTGTGTAAACTTTCATGCGACTCTTCTTCAATCATGATAATTAAATCTCCAGGGCTGCCGCCTCTTTCACCCGCATTTCCTTTTCCAGACATACTCAATTGCATGGCATCTTGCACACCCGCTGGGATATCTATTGAAATAGTTTCATCCCCATACACACGTCCTTCACCTTTGCATGGTGCACATTTAGCAGTAACCGTATTGCCTTCTCCATTACAAGTGGGACAAGTATTTACCGTTTGCATTTGTCCTAAAAAAGTATTGGTCACTCTTTTCACCTGGCCAGATCCATTACAAGTACCGCAGGTTTGTACACTATTTTTATCTTTCGCACCATTGCCACCGCAAGTGGTACACAATACATGTTTTTTTACTTTTACTTGCTTGTTGGCTCCGTTGGCAATTTCCTCAAAATTCATTTTAAGTTTAATTCTTAAATTGCTTCCTCTTTGACCTCTAGAACGAGAAGATCTAGAACGACTGCCACCTCCTCCACCAAAAAAACTTCCAAAAACATCTTCCCCAAATACATCCCCAAATTGACTGAAAATATCATTCATGTCCATACCTCCACCAAATCCGCCACCACCACCTGCTCCTGGACTAAAAGCGGAATGTCCAAAGCGATCGTACTTTGCTTTTTTATCGGCATCACTTAATACTTCATAAGCAGAAGCCGCTTCTTTAAATTTTTCTTCCGCAGCTTTATCCCCTGGATTTCTATCTGGATGAAATTGCATAGCTACTTTTCGATATGCTTTTTTTATTTCATCCGCAGAAGCAGATTTTGTGACACCTAATATTTCGTAATAATCTCTCTTTGACATAGTGTTAATTTATTTTCCAACTACCACTTTTGCAAAGCGGATAATTTTATCATTTAATAGATAGCCTTTTGTTATTTCATCCACCACTTTCCCTTTTTTAGAATCCTCTGTAACTGGAATTTCGGTAATGGCTTCATGTAATTCCACATTAAAATCTTTATCTAAACTTTCCATAGCAGTAACCCCTTTTGCTTGCAAGGTGGAGCGTACTTTATTAAACACCAATTGTATTCCTTCTTTTTGCACCGCTAGGTCATCAGCACTATTTAATTGTTTTTCTGCTCTATCGCAATCATCCATTACTTCCAGCATAGCAACAATTACGTCCTTCCCAGCCGTTTGAATTAGTTCTAATCTTTCCTTAGCAGTCCTTCTTCTAAAGTTTTCAAACTCGGCCATTAAACGCAAATATTTATCCTTTTGGTCGGCCAAATCTACCTTCAGTTGATCTGTTTCACTTAAAGGGGTCGCCTGCTCTTCCGGAGCTGTTTCGGGGGTATTTTCCGCCTCATTTTGGGCTGGTATAGCTTGTTCAGTCAAATCGATGTCTTTCTCTTCCATAATTTTCTTATTGTTACAAATATCTCCCAAAAATATTGCCAAAGCAATAATTAAGGCAAAATTGACATAAAACGGCCCAAAATAGGCACAAGTTGTCACTAATTTGGGGGCTATATTTGTGCCATGACAAAGGTGTATTTAAATAAAAAGATTAACCCCAGAATTGCCTTAGGCCACCCCTGGATTTACAATAATGAAGTGGACCGGATTGCTGGGCCAATTGAACCAGGAGATATAGTGGAAGTGTACTTTTTTGATGGCCAATTGGCAGGGCGCGGCTATATTAACCCTAATTCTCAAATTATTATTCGCTTATTGACTCGAAAAAGAGAAGAGATAGATGCTGCTTTTTTTCATAAAAAAATTAAAGACGCTTGGGATTATAGACAACAATTAGGCTATGTAGAAAATTGCCGTTTGGTGTTTGGAGAAGCCGATGGCATCCCTGCATTAATCATTGATAAATTCAATGACTATTTTGTTCTACAAACCTTATCCTTAGGTATAGAAAAATGGAAAGAAGCAATTGTTACAGCTATACAAACTATTTTTAAACCCAAAGGTATTTATGAAAGAAACGATGTGCCTGTTAGAGAATTAGAAGGGATGGTGCAACAAAAAGGTTTTTTATCAGATCCATTTGCTACAGAAATCATCATTCATGAAAATGAATTGCAATTTTATGTTGATATAGAAAATGGACAAAAGACTGGCTATTTTTTAGA
Source organism: Bacteroidota bacterium (assembly GCA_947461595.1). Classification (GTDB taxonomy): domain Bacteria; phylum Bacteroidota; class Bacteroidia; order Chitinophagales; family Chitinophagaceae; genus Sediminibacterium. The sequence continues at coordinate 10,061 of CANHLZ010000040.1, forward strand.
CCAACAAGACAATCGACGTGCCATCAAAAAATTAGTAAAGGGTGCTGATGTATTAGGCGCATTTACCTACACAGGCACTTTTGAAATTCATGCAGCGCATTATGGAGCAAAATCAGTTTTAGGCATTGACATATCAGAAAGCGCAGTGGCACAAGCCAATAAAAATGCGGTATTAAATAAATTAGACCATATAGTGAAATTCGAAGCCATGAACGCCTTTGATGTTTTAAAGAAATGGGGAAAGGAAGGACGGAAATACGATGTGGTGATGTTAGATCCACCTGCATTTACAAAAAATAGAAACAGTATTGATAAAGCAGTTACTGGTTATAAGGAAATTAATTTAAGAGGCATGCAGATGATAAGAAATGGCGGCTTCTTAGTTACTTCAAGTTGTACCAATTTAGTTAGCCCCGAATTATTTTTAGACACCATTCAAATGGCTGCTTATGATGCTAAAAAAAGAATTAGACAAGTAACTTATCAGACACAATCCAGCGACCACCCTATTATATGGGGACTTGAGAATACCCACTACTTGAAGTTTTTAATAGTAGAAGTGTGTGATCGCTAGATATATTTTATAAAAATTAGCACAAACAAAAGGTCCCGAGTATTCGGGACCTTTTAAAAATCATAAGAGGTAGAATTGTTAGGGCTTATATTTTATAAAGCCCTAACAATTTAAAATAATTAGAGAGCGGAGTGATAATTATATATTTTATAAAAATTAGCACAAACAAAAGGTCCCGAGTATTCGGGACCTTTTAAAAATCATAAGAGGTAGAATTGTTAGGGCTTATATTTTATAAAGCCCTAACAATTACCAACTTTTCAGTTCAATTTATTCAATGTAGTTTGAATGGCTTCAAAGTTTGGTAAGTCACCTGGTGTAGCACAAATTTCTTCATATTGAACTACGCCATCTTTGTCAATGACAAAAGCGGCACGCTTACTTACCCCTTGCATTTCAAAAGCTGGGAAAACGTCATACTTAACGCCATAAGAAGTAATGGCTGTTTTATTAAAATCGCTCAATAATGGGAAATTCAATTTTTGCTCTTCTTTAAATTTACCCAAAGTAAATAAAGAGTCTACAGAAATAGCCAATACTTGTGCGTTAGCAGTATTGTAAGTAGCTATATTGTCTCTGATACTACATAATTCTGTAGTACATACTCCTGTAAAAGCCAAAGGAAAAAACAATATCACTACATTTTGACCTTTAAAATCGGCCAAAGTAGTTGCTTTTTTATCGGTATCAAAAAGAGTGAATGCCGGTGCTGGCTTGCCTGTTAAATTGCTCATTGTATGTTTATTTTATTATTTTGAAAGGTAAAATTAAAATTGTTTTCTGATTAAATCAGTAATTAGTGCTGAAATTGACCACGTTTTTCTCTTTTCGAAACCTCATTGACAGAATCCATTAATTGTTTGAATTCAATGGGATGACGTTCTAAATAATTGATGGTATTGTAAAATTCAATTCTGTCTACTTTGTTAATAGTAAAAATTTGCTGATACATTTGGACATTTTTTTTACTCAACCCCCATGTACTATCTAACAAGGAGGCCCTAGAATAGTATTCATCAGCTTGCATCAACTGCCACACTATTACTTTCATTTTGTTAATGTCAAGTTGGGGTTTTTTAGGCTCCCACCACTTACAGCTAGACATGAACAATACAATTAAGAATAGGCTAATTCTCATTCTAATTTTTCTTTATATTTATTAATATTAGCAATGTCAATGGAAGATAAAGTGGTTAATAATTGTTTTTTTAAGGCTTTATCGGCCGAATTAAAAACTCCCACTATTTCAGCATACTTACCTTGCATTAAAATGGGCACTGCCATAGAAGTAGAACTAGCTTCGTGTATTTCTTGTAAACTCATTAATGCATTGAGCAAAGCACCTCTAGCTAATTCTGGCTTATCAGACATAGCATCTAATCCATTCCTATAATAACTAAAAATTACATCATGAATTTTATCCGCGCCCGACTTGGTAAAATTATCTATAAAAATATATCTATTCCTTCGACCATCATAAGACTTCCATCCAGATATACCTGCGCCTTCAGGTGCATTGTTTACAATATTTAGTGCTTTTTCAAAATAAGGCACGCCCCCATTAGCTGCAAAAGAGTCGTAATCAAGTCCTAAGATAACATAAATATAAAAGGCTAAGGTAGCAGTTAAATTAGCTTGTAAGGGATCTGACCCTTGCACCCTATTTTCATTAAATTCAATAGGTTGTGCCAATTGATATTTAAAAGTAAAACTAGCATCTTGCATATTCAACAAAGAGGAGTTGTAAGCCGAATTGTATATAGGCCTATTGGAAACGATACTTAATTTTGCATTGAAAACATCTGGGGAAACAAGTGATTCAATAGTGATAAAAAAATTACAATCTATTTTTTCTTCAGGTGCAAAAATATCAGAAGTCCACTTTCTTTGGTTGATAAAATCTTTCAATTGCGTTTGCAATTGAGAAAATAATTTAGAATCTACTTGGTTGTCCACCTTGCTTGATTGAATGGAAATAGTGGCTGCTAATTCTTGTGCAGGCAAAGAAGCATAAAGGAATAAGCCTATAAAAAATATATAAACGAATTTTTGCACCATCTTCTTTGTTATTGGTTCTCTAAAATACAAAACGTCCCGATGTAAAGTTCATTTCGGGACGTTTTTATATTTCGTATTAAAAATTAACGGAATAAATCGGTTTCTTCATTTTTACGATAATAAATCTTATCCTCAATGAATTCTGCAGTAGCTAAAATAGCAGGATTAGGCATACGCTCGTAAGCCTTAGAGATTTCTATTTGCTCTTTATTTTCATGAATTTCCTCCAAACTATCTGTATGACTAGCAAATTCTTCTAGTTTAGAATGCAATTCTTCTCTAACAGAAATATTAATTTGATTGGCTCTTCTAGAAATAATAGAAATAGACTCGTACAAGTTACCAGTCTTGTCTTTCAAAGCTTTCAAATTTTTTGTTTCAACAACAGAAGGGGTGTTGGCGCCCATGTTTCTTCTTAGTTTACTCATTTTAATTTATTTAAATAATTATCGGTTTGTGTTTTAATTTTTTTTGCTTCATTCAATAATTTACTATCACTATATCTGTCCAAAAAATCATTGTATTCTGCAACTACTTTTTCAAATCTTTCTTTTTGTTTGTCTACAAAACTATTTTCAGCAAATTTAAAATATGACTTTAGGGTCAATAATTTATATTCGTCTGATTTTTTCGAATCTGGGTAGCCATCGGAAATTAATCCATAGGATATGGCTGATGCTCGATACAATGTAAGGTCATAATACAAGGATGCTGTTTTGTAGTCTTTCAACTCTAACTTAGCACGGCAAGCATTAATTACATCGGCCGCCTCAATCGATTTACTACTAGCTGGATGACCATCAATAAACGCTTGCATTAATTGAATGGTTTTATACGTAGTGGTTTGGTCTAGTTCTGCCTTAGGAGAACGTCTATAATAAGTATATGCACGCATATATTCCACGTCCTCTGTTTTAGGGCTATTGGGAAAATATTCTACGAAAGTTTTAAATAAATTTTCAGCGTTTTGATAATCCTTATCATCATAATAAGAATTTGCGAATTTTAAATACAACTCTTCGTATCTAGGGGTTCCCTTAATAAAAGGCATTACGGATTCAAAGAGCTGTTGTGCATTGCTGTACTTTTTTTCAGCGAAAAATTTTTCTGCCATTTTTACCTTATAATCGGTATCCTTATCCTTTAAAATTTTTTGAAATTTTGAAGTACAGGAGCTGAAGGCTAAAACAACACAAAAAACAACAAATATTCTATTCATACAGGGAGGCAAAATTAACTAATATTCAGCAATTTAGAACTAAAAAGGTTCCCAATGAAACCTGCTTCGTTAAGAAATAGCAAAAAAAGGAAGTTCTAGTTAAAAAAGTGGTCTCTTTACTTGCATAAAGAGACCAACTTCAATGTATTAGAACTAAATAATGCCTGAATTAACCTGCGTTATTTTCGTCCATTTTAGCCTTAATTTCAGCCAAAGCACCTAAATCACCCAAGGTAGATTTCTCTACTTTAGCTTGAATAGTTTTAACTGCTTTTTTAGTCTTTTCTGTTTCGACTTTAGCTTCTTTCTTAGCTACTTCTTTTTCTTCTGTAATGGCTTGCTCCCAAATTCTTGCATGGCTTACTACAATACGTTTTTCATTGCGATCGAATTCGATCACCATGAACTTCGCTGTTTCTTCTGCTTGAACTTGCTTGCCGTCTTCTTTTGCTAAGTGACGATTAGGCGCGAATCCTTCTAAACCATGTGGCAATTGTACAATAGCTCCTTTGTCGTCTTTACGAACAATGGTTCCATCATGAATAGTTCCTATAGCAAAAGTTTGCTCTAATGCATTCCAAGGATCTTCCTCTAATTGCTTATGTCCTAATTGTAATTTTCTATTTTCTTTATCAATATTTAAAATTTTGATATCGATAGATTCTCCCACTTTAACATATTCAGAAGGGTGATTGAAACGCTTCAACCAACTTAAATCGCTGATGTGAATCATTCCACCAATGCCTGATTCTAATTCAATAAACACACC
>CANHLZ010000041.1 GCA_947461595.1 Bacteroidota bacterium
ATTGAATCACATAATCACCCAAGTGCATTGGAGCCTTTTCAAGGTGCTGCTACTGGAGTAGGTGGAATACAAAGAGATATTTTTACAATGGGCGCTAGACCTATTGCGTCTTTAAATAGTTTGCGTTTTGGTAATTTAGAAGATAATAAAACAAAAGGTTTATTAGCAGGGGTAGTACATGGCATTGGTCATTATGGAAACTGTTTTGGAGTGCCAACCGTTGGAGGTGAATTGTATTTTGAAGATTGTTACCATACCAATCCTTTAGTCAATGCAATGAGTGTGGGAATTGTGAAAGCGGGTAAAACTGTTAGTGCCATTGCATTAGGCGAAGGTAATCCTGTCTTCTTTGTGGGAAGTGCCACAGGTAAAGATGGAATTGGTGGTGCAAGTTTTGCTTCTGCAGAAATTACTGCAGATAGTGTGGAAGATTTACCCGCGGTACAAGTGGGTGATCCTTTTCAAGAAAAAAAATTATTAGAAGCTTGTTTAGAAGTGATTGAAACAGGGGGTGTAGTAGGTATGCAAGATATGGGTGCGGCAGGAATTATTTGTTCTACAGCAGAAATGAGTGCCAAAGGGCAAGTAGGCATGCGTATTGATTTAGATAAAGTGCCTACACGTCAACAAAATATGAAGGCTTGGGAATTATTATTAAGTGAAAGCCAAGAAAGAATGTTGATGGTGGTAGAAAAAGGAAAAGAAGCGCAAGTGCTTGCTGTATTTGAAAAATGGGATTTGTCTTGTAGCAATATTGGCGAAGTAACTGCTGATGGTTTATTAAATTTTTACATGCATGGAGAATTAGAAGCTTCTTTACCAGCCTATGAATTAGTGTTAGGTGGAGGAGCCCCTCAATATACTCGTGAATACTCAGCACCGGCTTACTTAACAAAAGTGAATGCATTTGATATGAATACGGTTGCAGATATTTCTAATTTACAAGAGACCGTAAAACAAATGGTGCAAATTCCAAACATTGCATCCAAGCGTTGGGTGTACACTCAATATGATAGTATGGTGGGCGCTGCCAATGCAAGTACCAATGCGCCAAGCGATGCATCTATTGTTATTGCAAAAGGAACTGGAAAAGCATTAGCTATGACGGTAGATTGTAATAGTAAATATGTATATGCTAATCCCTATCAAGGGGCAATGATAGCAGTGGCAGAAGCAGCACGTAATATTGTATGTAGTGGAGGGGAGCCTATTGGTGTAACGAATTGTTTAAATTTTGGTAACCCTTATGATCCTGAAGTGTATTATCAATTTGTAAAATCAGTAGAAGGGATGGGTGCTGCTTGTAGAAAATTCAATACACCAGTTACGGGCGGTAATGTTAGTTTCTACAATCAAAATCCGGATGGTCCTGTGTTTCCAACGCCAACGATTGGCATGGTAGGTATAATAGAAGACATGAAACTTCAAATGACTTTGGATTTTAAAACAGCGGGAGATTCGATTGTTTTATTAGGTACACAAAGAAATGATATTGGCTCTTCGGAATATTTGAATAAAATTAAAGGTGTAACCCATTCGCAAGCACCTCATTTTGAATTAGAGGAAGAATTTGCATTACATCAGTTAGTGACGAGTTTAATTAAGGAACATAAAATTAAAAGTGCACACGATATTAGTGAAGGTGGATTGATTATTACTTTATTGGAATCTGCCTTTGTTAACCATAAAGGGTTTGAAGTTAATTCCAATCATTCAACATTACGTACCGATGCTTATTGGCTAGGCGAAGCACAAAGTAGAGTAGTGGTATCATGTGCTGCTACAGCCGTTGCAGCTATAGAAACTTTAGCGAGTAAATTTGGTATTGCATGTAACGTCATTGGTAAAGTAACGGATGGTTCTATTCAAGTGAACAATGAAAATTGGGATTCGATAGCTGCTTGGAAAAATAGTTACGACACAGCTATTGAAAAAAAATTAGCATAATATGTCTAAGCAGCCCACGATAGTTGTTACAGGCACTGCAGGTTTTATTGGCTCTGTAATGGTTCAGTTTTTGAATGAAAACGGATTTACTAATTTATTATTGGTGGATGATTTCGGTGTAGAAGCCAAGAGAAAAAATTGGGAACAAAAAACCTATACTAAAGTCATTGAGCGTCAAGCTTTTTTAGAACAACTCTTGAGCGATGATTATGAAATTGATTTTATCGTTCACTTAGGCGCTAGAACTGATACTACTGAATTTAATTATGCGATACATGAGGAACTGAATGTGGAGTATTCGAAATCTATTTGGAATTATGCCACTAAAAAACAAATTCCTTTAATTTACGCATCCTCTGCAGCTACTTATGGTGCAGGAGAAAATGGATATGAAGATAGTCATGAGGTGTTGGATCAATTGGTTCCGTTAAATCCATATGGCGTTAGTAAAAATGAATTTGATAAATGGGCCATTGCACAAAAGGAAGGCCCATCTATTTGGTCAGGATTAAAGTTTTTCAATGTGTATGGTCCCAATGAAGGGCATAAGGCTAGAATGGCCAGTGTTATTTTTCACGCTTTTAATCAAATCAAAGAAACAGGGGTAGTTAAATTATTTAAAAGTCATCGTCCCGACTTTAAGGATGGGGAACAATTACGCGACTTTATTTATGTGAAGGATTTGGTAAAAGTTATTGGATGGATGATGCATGAGATGTTCGCTAAAAAATGGAGTAAAGAAAAAAATGGGTTGTATAATTTAGGTACCGGTAATGCGCGTAGTTTTTACGATTTAGCTGCCAATACTTTTATAGCACAAGGATTAACACCTAATATTGAATTCATTGATATGCCTATAGATATTAGAGATAAATACCAATATTTTACCGAAGCCAACATGAATAAGCTTCGTGAAGCTGGATACAATACACCCTTTTCAAGTTTGGAAGAAGGAGTGAAAGATTATGTGGCCAATTATCTTGTAAAAAATAAATGGTATTAATTAAATACAATTTTAGCTCAAAAAAAGAAGAGAAAAAATACTATTCCGAACAAACATTGAGCTTGCGAGCTGAGAGCGAGGAATATTATATTTTTTCTCTTCTTCGTAATAAAGTATAGTTTAATGTGCTTTTAAAAATGCAATAGCTTTGGTATAAGCATCATTGGTAGCAGCAGCATTAAAACTTGGATTGCTTGGATTCGCGAAGCCATGTCCTGCTTCATATCTATTCACCGATAAGTTCTTACCAGCTTCTTTCATATTTTTTTCAAAATCATTCACCATCCCAGGTGAAGGGCTTTGATCTAAGTTGCCAAAGAACCCAATGACATCAGATTGTATGGACTTTATTTTATCCATATTGGTTTCAGGTCTGCCATAATACATGACCGTTCCTTTGGCTTGAGGTCCAGCTAATATAGCGGTTTGCAAGCTCCACATACCACCAAAACACCAACCTACACTATAGATTGAAGCATTGCTTCCAGCGTATTTAATTGCCCCTTGAATGATGGCGGTCATTCTTCCCATATCCGCGCCACGCATTAATTTCATAGCGCTGTCGGGCGTGGCTGCTACTTTTCCATCATACATATCTACCGCAATTACATTCACATCTCCTAGGTCGGTATAGTATTTATCCGATTCCATTTTAATATTGTCATTCAATCCCCACCATTCTTGAATCACAATTAAATATTTATTTGTTTTCTTTTTAGCAGCTATAAAATAAGCGTTGGCATTTTTACCATCGGCTCCGTCAAAAGACATCATTTTACCTAATAAGTTTTCAGGGTTCATTGTTATTGGGGTAGGATGCATAGCTGCAAAAGCAGTTGTGCTGGCTTCTTTTTTATAGGCTTGTTGGGTTTCCATATTTAAGCACTCAATTTCATCCGCTTTATTGACGGTGGAATGTTGAGTTTTGCTCCAATTCCAGCTAATTAAACTGGCTGTCAAAAGGACGGTTAATAGGACATAAATGGCTTTTTTCATTGATTTTTATTTATTTTAATTGAAGATGTTCACTTTTATATAACAGTTATAAACATTTTTTGTTGACTGAGCTGTATCATTTTGTTGCCCCCCTTTTTTGGCGTAGGTTTGTACGACCTCTAAGAATTTTTCCAAATAAAGATAGGTCCTAAAAAGTAATTTAACCATTTCGAAATTGGTATATACACAATAGAATATTCCTATTGGGTGTAAGCTATTTTTGAAAAAGAAGTAATATAGTATGGCAAAGTATGTATTTGTAACGGGTGGAGTAACGAGTAGTTTAGGGAAGGGCATTATTGCTGCTTCCTTGGCAAAATTATTGCAAGCGAGAGGGCTAACGGCAACCATACAAAAATTTGATCCCTATATTAATGTGGATCCAGGTACTTTGAATCCCTACGAACATGGAGAGTGTTATGTGACAGAAGATGGGGCTGAAACTGATTTAGATTTAGGGCACTATGAGCGTTTTTTAAGTTCGCCAACCTCTCAAGCGAACAATGTCACTACAGGCCGTATTTATCAAACGGTAATAAATAAGGAAAGAGCGGGTGAGTTTTTAGGTAAAACAGTACAGGTGGTTCCTCATATCACCGATGAAATTAAACGTCGCATGCTATTGTTAGGTCAGGACGGGAAATTTGATATTGTAATTACAGAAATAGGGGGCACGGTGGGTGATATTGAAAGCACTCCATTCATTGAAACCGTTCGTCAAATTCAATGGGAATTACCCGAAGAAGATGTGATGGTGGTGCACTTAACATTAATACCTTATTTAAATGCAGCTAAAGAGTTAAAAACAAAACCTACACAACATAGTGTAAGAATGTTAAGTGAAACAGGCGTGCATCCTGATGTGATAGTTTGTAGAACAGAACATCCTTTAAATGATGATATTAAAAGAAAAATTGCTTTATTCTGTAATGTTAGAGCAGGCAATGTTATTGAATCTTTAGATGCGAGTACCATTTATGAAGTGCCTTTGTTAATGTTAAAAGAGCAATTGGATTTGATAGTATTGAAGAAATTAAATATTCAAAAATTCAAGGAGCCCGATTTAACTAAATGGAATATTTTTTTAGACAAGTTAAAACATCCAAAAGCAACTGTAAATATTGGGTTGATTGGAAAATACATCGAATTGCAGGATGCGTATAAATCAATTTTGGAAAGTTTTATACATGCAGGGGCTATGAATGAGGTTAAAGTGAATGTAGTGAATGTGCATAGTGAAAATATAACGCCTGAAAATGTAAATGAGCAATTAACAGGTTTACATGGCTTATTAGTCGCGCCAGGTTTTGGTAACAGAGGTATCGAAGGAAAAATTATAGCCGTTAAATTTGCAAGAGAAAATAATTTACCATTTTTCGGAATTTGTTTAGGTATGCAAATGGCGGTAATCGAATTTGCCCGCAATATATTACATCTTAAAGGTGCACACTCAGTTGAAATGGATCCTAATACAGAACATCCGGTGATAGATATGATGGATGACCAAAAGCAAATTACGATGAAAGGGGGCACCATGCGTTTAGGATCCTACCCATGTGCAATTACAAAAGACACACTTGCTTATAAAATTTATGGTGAAACCAATATAAACGAACGTCACCGACATAGATATGAGTTTAATAATACCTTTTTAAAATTGTTCCAGGAAAAAGGAATGGTTACAAGTGGAATTAATCCAGAATTGGGTTTGGTAGAAATAGTAGAACTTCCCAATCATCCATTTTTTATTGGGGTACAATACCATCCTGAATTAAAAAGTACGGTAGAACATCCTGCTCCATTATTTGTACATTTTATAGCTGCTGCAAAAGCGCTTGCTGCAAAAAAGTAGTTTACACGCATTTTTGACCCCATTTAAGTAGAGCCAAAAGGTAGCTAAAAGCCTATTTTTTAGGCTTAAATGGTCCTTTTTGGGCTGTCAAAATCCATAATAAAAAACATACCTTTGCTCCTCGTTTAAATATGTTTAAAAACTGATTATGAATACGGATAAAAATACGGTCATTGGGTTTGTTTTATTAGCAGGTTTGTTTTTTATGTACTTCTGGTACACCAATAAGCAACAAACCGAATTGGCTTCTTTTAAAAAGCATTTTGATGATTCAGTTGCGATGATTAAATCAACGGCCGATAAAGCAGCGGCTTTACAAAATCCAATTAAATTAGATAGTGCTTCAGGAGCAGCAGGCGTGGTAAAACCGCTTGATTCTGTCAAAGAACAATTTACCTATTTAGAGAATGAGGTGGTTAAAATGAAGTTGAGTAATAAAGGCGGACAAGTAGTAGGGGTCACTTTAAAAAAGTATACCAATTATAAAAAAGAGAATGTGTACTTAGGAGATAGTAGTTCTTTAAACTATCCAATTAATCTAGGAAACAATCAAACAGTACAGATGAATCAGGTATTGTTTCCTACCACCACTATTTTACCTACTCAAAATGGAGTTCAAAAAATTGAATATAGCTTTACTACGCTTTCTGGAAAAACAGTTCGTCATCAATTCTCCTTGGCGCCCAATAAATACAATATCGATTGGAATATCATGTTGGATGGTACAGATCAACTATTGACTAATAATCAAATTAATTTAATTTGGGATGTACATTCAGCACAGCAAGAAAGCACTTCGGTATATGAGCGTCAAATGTCTAATATCTGTTTTTCGGAAGGGGGTGAGTTTGATTATATTTCTAGCAAAACCACCAAAGCTTTTGAGAAGCCTATTCAATGGGTAGGTTTGGTGCAACAATTTTTTACTACTACTTTAATTGCAAAAGAAGGATTTGGATCGGGTAAGGTGGATTGGCAAAGAAAGACAGATAGTAGCAGCAGTTTGGCTGCATTGCAAGCTCAATTGCAAACAAAATTAAATGGAAGCAGTACTAATATTGCTTTGTCATTATATTATGGCCCTAATGATTTTCAGATTTTGAAATCACAGGCCCCTGAAATGGAAAAAATAGTCAACTTAGGAAGAGATTTATATTCATTTGTTCGCCCTATCAATAAATACATTTTAATGCCTGTTTTTGATTTTATTGCAGGCTTTGTAAAAAACTTTGGATGGGTGGTATTATGGTTAACCATTTTTATTAGATTAGTGACATCACCACTTACTTACTCTAGTTATTTAAGCAGTGCTAAAATGAAAGTGCTTAAACCGGAATTAGACGGCATTAAAAAGAAGTTGGGAGACGATCAGCAAGGTTTTGCCATGGAGCAAATGAAGCTATTTAGGGAAGCGGGAGTGAATCCTTTAGGCGGTTGTATTCCAGCTTTATTGCAAATTCCTATATTCTTTGCATTGTATAGTTTCTTTAATTCCAACATTTCTTTAAGAGGGCAGTCTTTTTTATGGAGTCATGATTTATCAAGTTATGATTCTATTTACACTTTGCCTTTTACTGTACCAATGGGATTTGGTAATCACATTAGTTTGTTTACCTTATTGGCAGTAATTACAAGTTTCTTGATGTCTATCTACAATATGGCCATGACACCCACTCAGGATAATCCGGCTTTAAAATACATGCCGTATATATTCCCATTCATGTTAATGTTTATATTCAATGGACTTCCTTCGGCTTTAACCTGGTATTATACAGTTTCCAACGTGATTACATTGCTGATGCAGTTAGTGATTCAGAAATTTATCATTAATCATGATAAAATCTTAGCTGGCATTGAAGTGAAACGCAAAACACCAAAGAAAAAAAGTAATTGGCAAAGTAAATATGAGCAAATGATGGAAGCGCAGAAAAAGGTTAAAGATTTAAAAGACAAAACAAAAAAATAATTATACATTAAAAACCCTATTTCATTGGGGTTGGCAATGAGAAGCGTTCATGAAGTGTAAAATTACCCCCCTAATTCTGAGCATTTTCTTTACAATTGCTTCGGCCCATGCACAAATAAAAGTGGTAGGGGAATGTGCGCTTCAATTTGAAATACTTGAACAGCAAGGAAAGGATTGGATTTCTATTGGAAGTAAAAATATATTGGTGAAAGGCAGTCAATGCAAAACCATATTCACTACCCCTCAAATGGTTCAGGTTTTAATTTTCAATACCCAGTCGGATAATGCCATCATATTAAAAGACATTGGCGAAAGTCATTTTTTACAAGAAATTAAATATCCGCCTAACAATTTGCCGGTGATGCTTTCTATGAAAGAATTGTCGATTGATTCTGCCACAACGATACTAGGCTATTTATGTAAAAAAGTGCAACTTACCTGGAGCGATAATACGGTTTATGAAATTCAATATACGAATGAAATAATCTCCTCTGTAAATGCTTTTGAGTTGGCCTTCAAAGATATACCTGGTCTTGTATTAGCGTATACCATTATACCTGCAAAGGGCAGCGCCATTCAATATCAAGCAACCAAAATAGATTTAAGCCCCATTTCTTTAAGTCAGTTTAAAGTAAATAAACAACTATATCAAATGATCGATTAGCCTAATAATAGCCATGGCTACTAGTTGATTTGTTGTAATTAAGAAAATTAAAATTAATGTTGAACTGGACTTGGCGTCTTAAACTTAGACAATACCACATGATATCTATAAGGAATAACGTAAGAAATATTTCCTTTGTTGAATTTTATATAGTTGCTATTCGCGTCTGCATTCACTGAAGTGTTTGAGAAGCCCTTTAATACTAAACTAGATTTTAAAGAATTAAAAGTAGCAGTTTTGTAGGTGCTATTGCCAATATTTTTCAAACTGAATTTTTCTACTAATTTTCTTGTATCCATATTGTTGTTAATAACAATGGTAGAAGAAAAAGTACTTGTAGATACTAGTAACATTGTTGCTAGACAAGCTTTAAATAATATGGTTTTTATAGTGGACATGATCTGTTCAAAGGTAACTAAATTAATAAAACGGTAAAAAATATATTTTTAACCTTTTTATAGGCCTATGTGAAGAATAAATTATTGATAATTAATAGGTTAATTGTACATTTATTTAAATCATTGGTAAATTTTAATTATTTACTAATTAATTGAAAATCAATGCTTTATTCCTAACCCATTAAGTTAAATGCCATGTTCGATAATCATCGTGACGAGGAGGGCGGAGATATTCAGGAGCTAATGCTTCGCTTTCAGAACCTAAAACTAGGTCGAACCAACTCTTATATAGAGGAGGATGACTTTGAAAGAATCATTGAACACTTAGATGAAAAGGATGAAATTGTTGAAGCTATTGAAGCGGCTAATATGGCTTTGAATCAATATCCGCATTCTTCTTTATTGATGATCAAAAAAGCAGATTTGCTTTTAGCCACCAGAAAATACAAAGAGGCACTTAAATTATTAGATGAAGCGGCATTGTATGACCATAAAGACATGAATTTATTCATTCTTAAAACGGATGCTTATTTGGCGTTGGATCAACCTGAAAAAGCAATTGTATTATTGCAAGAAGCCCTGCATCTATTTGAAGGGGCAGAGCGCACCGAAGTATTGTTTGAACTAGCAGATGTGTATGATGATCATGAAGCTTTTGATAAAGTTTTTGATTGTTTACAATTGGTTTTAGAAGAAGACCCTACCAATGAGGAAGCCTTGTATAAAATTTGTTTCTGGACCGATTTTACTGGAAGAAATGAAGAGAGTATTCGATTGCATCAACGCATCATTGATGAACAACCTTACAATGCATTGGCATGGTTTAATCTGGCAGCGGCTTATCAAGGTATAAAATTACACGAGAAAGCTATTGACGCCTATCAATACGCCATTGTGATTGATGAGAAATTTGATTACGCCTATCGCAATATGGGTGATGCCTTTTTGCGATTGAGAAAATATAGAGAAGCCATTGAAGCATTAGAAAAAGTATTAGAGCTATCTAGGCCAGAAGATGTGATCTATGAAGCCATTGGACACTGTTATCATCGAATGAAAAATTATGCGCAAGCAAGATTTCATTATAAAAAAGCAGTGCATTTAAATCCGGATGACAGCAGGTTGTATCAAAAAATTGCAGGCACTTATATGTTGGAAGAAAACTGGGAAATGGCCATAAAGCAACTAGAGCATGCACTTAGAATTCACCAACACATTAATGAATATTATATTTTAATGGGAGAATGTTATATGCATCTAAGTCAATTTAGGGAAGCTGCTCAATTTTTTGGTACCGTGGTTAAAAATAAACCCAAACAAATTGCTGGTTGGGAATCTTTAATTAAGTGCTTGGTGGCCAACGAGCAATTAGACATGGCATTAGAACAAACCGAATTGGCTTATATGTCCACACAAGGCAAAGCAACTTTCATTTTTTATAGAAGTGCTATTTTGTTCATGATGAATAAAAGTGCCGAAGGTTTATTGCAGCTAGAAATGGCTTTGTCTAAATCAACAAAATTATTGAAAAAATTTACAAAATTTTATCCTGAAATAGTGCAGGATGCGAAAGTGGCAGAGTTAATTAGTCAATATAAGAAGACAAAAAAATCTTAACCATTTAAGTTACCTTTACCATCTTATATATACAAAGTACAAGTATCATGATGAATTTTAAAATGTCTCAAATTCCTGAAAGGACAGCCAAGCCTAGAAAAAGTGGATTGACCATGGTGATGGATAAGGGTTTGAGTTTTGGTGAAGCGGAAAATTTCTTGAGCGTAGCTGGAGTGCATACTGATATAATTAAACTTGGATTTGGAACTTCTTTTGTCACCCCCAATTTGAGAAAAAAAATAGAATTGTATCAGGCACATGGAATACCTGTTTACTTTGGAGGAACTTTATTCGAAGCTTTTATAATAAGAAATCAGTTTGATGAGTATGTGTCTATTTGTAAAGATTATAAAATTGATTTGATAGAAGTAAGTGATGGATCCATTACTATACCGCATAGTGAAAAATGTGGGTACATCGAAAAAATTTCAAAATTTGCCACGGTATTGAGTGAAGTAGGAAGTAAAGATGCTGCACATATTATTCCTCCTTATAAATGGATTGAACTAATGAGCGCAGAATTGAGTGCCGGCTCCACTTATGTTATCGCAGAAGCACGTGAAGCAGGTAATGTGGGTATTTATCGAGGAAGCGGTGAAGTAAGAGAAGGGTTGGTACAAGAAATTTTAACTAAAATTCCTGCAGAAAAAATTTTATGGGAAGCGCCACAAAAAGCACAACAGCTTTATTTTTTAGAGTTAGTGGGTTGTAATGTTAACTTAGGAAACATTGCCCCATCCGAAGTCATACCATTGGAAACCATGCGTATCGGACTTAGAAGCGATACTTTTGATTTATACTTAAATAAATAACTTTGCGCCAGTTTGGATTAATTGGATATCCTTTGTCTCATTCTTTTTCACAAGGTTTTTTTTCTGAAAAATTCTTGCATGAAAATATAAAGGATGCGCACTATGCAAACTTCCCTATTGCATCCATTAGTGAGTTCAATGCGCTTTGGCGCCAAGATCCAGCATTGGAAGGTTTAAATGTGACTATCCCTTATAAAAAAGAAGTCATTCCTTTTATTCAATATCCTTCTAGCGTGGTGCAAAAAATAAATGCTTGTAATTGTATTCGTAAATTTAACAATGAGTTGTATGGGTACAATACCGACGTGATAGGATTTGAAAAATCACTACTTCCTTTATTGAAGCCACATCATACCCAAGCTTTAATATTAGGCACTGGAGGTGCAGCAGCTGCAGTGGAATATGTATTGCAAAAATTATCTATTGCTTATCAATTGGTTTCAAGAACAAAAAAAGAGAAAGCTTCCATTTTCAATGCATCTGTAATTCATTATTCCGAATTGAATGCGGATATAATTCATGAACATACACTCCTTATAAATACCAGCCCTATTGGGATGTACCCTAATGTGGATGAATCTCCTGCTATTGCTTATGATGGTATTGGCGCGGATCATTATTTATATGATCTAGTATACAATCCTGCAGAAACTTTATTTCTATCCAAGGGAAAAGAAAAAGGCGCCGCTATCAAAAATGGGTTAGATATGTTGCACATACAAGCCGAAGAAAGTTGGTTAATTTGGAATGCAAGCACACCCATTCATCAATAATCATTTAAGAATCATTAGACTTATTAATGATTACAATCCTTTTAAAAAAGTGAATAATTGAGTAACTGCTTTTTGCCTGTGGCTAAAAATATTTTTCTCCTCCATGGTCATTGTTGCAAAACTTTTAGTACTTCCTGTTGGAATAAAAATCGGATCATAACCAAAACCTTTTTCACCATGCATTTCAGTGGTGATGGTGCCACTGCATAGGCCTTCAAAATAATATTCTTTGTTTTCCCAAATCAAACAAATAACGGTTCTGAATCGAGCCACTCTATTAGTCGTGTTGTTTAATTCATGCAATACTTTATCAATGTTGGCTTGAAAATCTCTATGCTCACCTGCATACCTTGCACTTTTTACACCGGGGGCACCTTTTAAAAAATCAATTTCTAAACCAGTGTCTTCGCTAAAACAATTTTTTTGCGTGAGTGCATGTATGGTCCTTGCTTTTTCAGCAGCATTGTCTTTTAAATTATCATGTGGTTCTGGAATGTCAATGGTAATGCCCGCTTCTTTTAAAGGAATTATTTTGAAATCATTGCCCACTAAGGATTGTATCTCATCCACCTTATGTTGATTGTTGGTGGCAAAAACAAGTGTATACATAATGAACAAGTAAGAATTATAATTGAAAAATTTGTTTTAACACTGCCCATAATTTTGCTTTTTCTTGTTTAGCAGTGCTATCCATTCCTTGCATGCTGGATAAGGATTTGCTAAAAAGTAAATTGCTTTCACCGAGTGGCGTTAACTTATACAAGTTCGTTGGTAATTTTATTTTAAGTGCTTTGCTATCTACTTCAAAAGCGATAACTAATTTAGAAGGCAGGTTGTTTAGTATTTGATGAAGGCTTGCTTTTTGATTGCCTAAGTTAACAAGGGCAATATCTGCAATGGTTAATCTGCAGGCATTTAAAATGGAAGTCAGTAAAATAAAATCAGGCTCATTTAAATAAACAGATGCGGGGTCGTTCACTATCACCACAATTTTTTTACTATGATCACCTAAATATTTTAAAGGCATGGTCAAATTTACTTCCTCTTCGACAATGGATGCTTCTTTAGGGATGGCTTCCTCCAATGCTGGGGCTTTGGTTTTATTTTTTTTAACAAAAGCTTCCTGATCCGCAGCCAAAGAAGCTATTTGTTCCTCAATTATAGCTTGGTTTATTTTATTTTCAGGCAGGACCAAGCTATCTTTGAACAAAGAAACTAGAACAGAAGGGGGCAATATTGTTTTATTTTCTTTCATTAGGTTGGAAAATTAAATGAATTGATTCAAATTGAAAAATAACACTTGTAAGTTTTCGATTTTTTCGTTTCTTTGTACCCTTGAAGATTTCTTTTAAAAACTAAGTTTATGTCAACACCCACTTTTCCAGTTACTAAAAACAAAAACCCACAGTTAGCCCATTTTAATATGGATGAAATTGCATTTGGAAAAAATTTCACCGACCATATGTTTGTAGCAGACTATGAAAATGGGGTGTGGAAGAATGTGGAGATCAAGCCCTATAGCCCAATTACATTAGATCCATCCAGTGCCGTATTGCATTATGGTCAAACCATCTTTGAAGGCATCAAGGCATTTAAAAATGACAAAGGAGAATTTGTAATTTTTAGACCAGATCAAAATTTAATTCGTTTTAATACTTCAGCAACGCGCATGGAAATGCCTGCTGTTCCTGAATGGTTATTTATAGAAGGGATGAAACAATTAATTCATTTGGAAAAAGATTGGATTCCTACTAAGCCGGATTCTTCTTTATATATACGTCCGTTTATGATTGCGACCGATCCTTATTTAGGAGTACGTCCATCACTTACTTATAAGTTTATGATTATTCTTGGTCCTAGTGGTCCTTATTTTTCTGCACCAATGAAAATTTTGATAGAACAAAAGTATACTCGTGCAACGCCTGGTGGTGTTGGTTTTGCGAAGAATGGTGGTAACTATGGTGCAAGTTTACATCCAGTAGAATTGGCTAAGAAAAAAGGCTTTGATCAAATTTTATGGACGGATGCCAATGAACATAAATATGTGGAAGAAGTTGGCGTGATGAATGTAATGTTTGTGATTGATGGAAAAGTAATTACACCAAGTTTAGAAAGAGGTACTGTATTAAAAGGGGTGACCCGTGATAGTTCCATCATCTTATTGCGTGAAATGGGCTATGTAGTAGAAGAAAGAAATTTATCGGTGGAAGAAATAGTTACTGCGCATAAGAAAGGGTTGTTCCAAGAAATTTTTGGAGTGGGCACTGCAGCAGTGGTTTCCATGGTTAAGCAATTGGCTCATGAAGATTATATCATGGATTTTGATATCGACAAAATGGTCATTGCAAAGGCGCTTAAACAAGAATTACATGAGATTCGCATGGGGATGAAGGAAGACAAGCACCATTGGATGGTTAAAATCTAACTAATTACCTGATTTTTAGTGTGATAGAACTTTTTTTTTGACAGTTTAGCTACTAAAATGAACCATTTGGTTTATTTTTTTAAAATTAGCGAATAAACATTTTGGTAATTGGCTCACAGCCATTACCTTTGCCGTCCGAATTTTTTATAAACCGAAATAGAACAAAACAGCAGAATAAATGCCTACTATTCAACAATTA
>CANHLZ010000042.1 GCA_947461595.1 Bacteroidota bacterium
GTACTTTAAATGTGCCTGGCATTGTTGGTTTTGGTAAATGTTGTGAATTAGCACGTTTAGAGATGGCATCAGACACAGAAAGAATTTCAAAATTGAGAGATAAATTAGAGAATGCTTTAAAGCAAATTGATGAGTCTTATGTCAATGGAAATCCAGCACATCGTTTGCCACATGTAAGTAATATTTCTTTTAAATATGTTGAAGGCGAAGGATTGATGATGGGCTTTAACAAGGACATCGCTTTGTCTTCTGGATCTGCATGTACTTCGGCTTCTTTAGAGCCTAGCTATGTATTAAAAGCCTTGGGCTTAGGAGATGACTTAGCGCACAGTTCACTTCGTTTTGGATTGGGTAGGTATACCACCGAAGAGCAAATTGATTTTACCATTAAAGCAGTGACAGATACTGTTTTAAAATTAAGAGAAATGAGTCCTTTGTGGGAAATGTTTAAAGAAGGTATTGACATTGATGCGATTCAATGGGCCCATCATTAATAATTTCACCCTATTCGTTTAATAATTTTTTAATAATTTTACAATAATAAAAACCAACCATCATGGCATATTCAGATAAAGTAATCGATCATTATTCCAATCCTAAAAATGTAGGCACTTTAGACAAGTCTTCTAAAAGTGTAGGAACAGGATTAGTAGGTGCTCCAGAATGCGGAGACGTTATGCGTTTGCAAATTGAGGTAGATCAAACAACTGGTCTTATCACGGATGCAAAATTCAAAACTTTTGGATGTGGTTCGGCCATTGCTTCTTCTTCTTTAGCTACTGAGTGGTTAAAGGGAAAAACAATCGATGAGGCTGTGAAAATTGACAATATGGATTTAGTAGAGGAATTAAATTTGCCTCCTGTAAAAATACATTGCTCAGTTTTGGCGGAAGATGCTATTAAAGCAGCCATCAATGATTTTCGTGTAAAGAATGGCTTGACTGAATTGGTGTTTGAACAAAGTCATGTATAAATAGTTTATCAACGACTAAGATTTTGATCCCATGAGTGAAGTAGCCCAAGAAAATTCAATTTATGTAAGCGCGAAAGCCAAAACCAAGGTATTGCAGTTAATGCAAGATGCTGGAGTTACTGACGACGCGTCTTATTTTTTGAGAGTAGGGGTGGTGGGTGGCGGATGCTCTGGATTAAGTTATAAACTAGACTTTGACAATGAAATAAAGCCCATGGATCAAGTTTTTGAAGACAATGGGATAAAAATTGTTACCGACTTAAAAAGCTTTTTATACTTGGTCAATACCGAATTAGAGTTCTCTGATGGCCTTAATGGGAAAGGCTTTTTCTTTAACAATCCTAACGCTAGTAGAAGTTGTGGATGTGGCGATAGTTTTGCGGTTTAAGTAAACTGGATGAAAGTGTAAGATGCTTATAATATTCAATGCCCCGATAACTCGGGGCATTTTTTTTGTAGCTTTGGTGCATGTGGGCAATTTGTAAAAAAGAATGGGCGCAATACTTTAGCGGAATCACTGGTTATTTAATCATTGGTTTTTATTTATTGATTAACGGACTGGTCCTATTTGTTTTACCTAATTACAATATATTGGATTTTGGCTATGCTTCTTTACAAGCTTATTTTGACTTTGCTCCCTGGTTTTTATTGTTATTGATACCGGCCATTACCATGCATAGCTTTTCGGACGAGTATAAATTAGGAACTTATGAGCTACTGAGCACTCTACCTATTCGCCCCTTACATTTAGTACTAGGTAAATTATTGGGGACTTATCTAATTGTGTTAGTAGCCATAGCTCCTACATTATTATATGCCATTGCTATAGATTCTTTGAGTGCTATTGGTGGATTGGATTGGGGAGGTACTATGGGCGCTTATTGCGGGTTGCTATTTCTGTCTGCGGCCTATACGGCCATTGGTATTTATGCGAGTAGCGCCACCAAAAATAATTTAGTTTCCTTGTTGTTATCTGTTTCACTTTCCTTACTATTTTTTAAAGGGTTTGATTGGCTTAGTAGCCTAAGTATTTTTAAAAACGGGTATGATTATTATATTACTCAATTAGGATTTAGCCATCATTATCGATCTATGAATAGAGGGGTGTTGTCTATTCAAGATGCGTTTTATTTTATTTCTATTCTTATTTTATTTTGCATGGGTTGTCTTGAAAATATAAAAGCAAAATTTAAATATTTAGCCACACTTGCTTTTATCTTAATCATTAATTATATTTCTTTTGGTTGGCCTATGCAATTAGATTTAACCAAAGAGCACAGGTATACTTTAAGTGAAAGTTCTACTCAAATCATTCAAAAGGTAGAAAATCCTGTAAAAATTCATTTGTACTTAGGTGGAGATCTTCCGGCATATTATAAAAAAATAGCGCAATCAACTGCTGGCTTATTGGAACAATTGCATCAAATTAATCCAAGATCCATACAATGGGAAATAGAAGTGCCTAGTCAAATGTATAAGGATACGGCCTTGTATCAATTATATGATAGTTTATCAAAACTTGGTTTGCCCATACAGCGCTTACAGGAGCAAGATCGCGCTTCTGATAAAAGGGTAGATCAATTATTAATACCAGGTGCTTTGGTGGAAGTAGCAGGGCAAAAGCCAATAGTGATTGATTTGAGAAGTAGTAAAAAAGTTTTTAAGCCCTATAATATAGTGAAAGATATTCCAGAGGAAGATTTGGAAGCCAGTGCCAATGCTGCGGAGGCCTTGTTAGAATATAAATTTACTCAAGCCATCTATTTACTAAATAGGAAAGAAGTACCCACTATTGCTTACGCTATTGGCAATGGAGAGCCGGTCGATTTAACAGTGAATGATTTGGGCGAATCCATACGGCATCAATATAATTTGGTGGTGTTTGATTTAAAAAAGGGCTACCCTGATGCGAAAAAAATAAAAACTCTTTTAATTATAAAGCCCACAATTGCTTTTTCTGAATCTGATAAAATTAAACTGGATCAATATGTAATGGCTGGAGGAAACATCATTTGGGCGGTAGATAAATTGTATGCCGAATACGATAGTTTGCAAAAAACAGACGGAACGTATGTGGCCTATGATAGAGGGTTGGCACTGGATGACTTGTTTTTTAAATATGGGGTAAGAATGAATAGCAATTTAGTTCAAGATTTAAACTGTGCGAAATTGCCCATGGTAATAGGAAAGCAATCCGATGGCAGTCCATTGATGCAGCGAATCCCATGGCCTTATTATCCTTTCTTATTGGGAGCCGATAGACACCCCGTGGTGCAGAACTTAGATAGAGTTCTGTCCTTATTCCCTTCCAGCATAGACACTTTACCTAACAGTGCTATTAAAAAAACAATTTTACTAAGTACCGATACCAATAGTAGATTAATAGCTTCTCCTAATTTAGTTTCTTTAAATAGTGTCAAGGACGAGGCAGAAATGGCTTCTTTTAATAAACACCAGGTACCTATTTCTGTTTTATTGGAAGGAAAATTTAGTTCCTTGTATGCCAATAGAATTTCAACTATTTTAAAGGACAGTATTTTAAAAATAACAGGAAAGAATTATCTGTCAGTAGGCGTAAATAATTCAAAACAAATAGTGATATCGGACGCCGACATTTTTACCAATCAAGTGGACAAAACCAGAGGGGCTTTACCCATGGGTATGATTCCTTTTGAGGAATATCAATTTGCCAATCACGATTTTTATTTAAATAGCATTGCTTTTTTAAATGAGCCATTTGGGTTACTAGAAAGCAGGAATAAGTTCGTTGTTTTACGCTTATTAGACAAGCAAAAATTGGAGGCCAATAGATTGTTGTGGCAAATTATAATCATTGCTAGCCCCTTGCTATTGCTTATTATCGGCTTCGTCCTTTGGGCTTTTTACAGAAAAGGTCAATTTGCTGTGTAGGATAGGATGTGTTAACTTCGCACTATGACAACAGATCAAATAGTATACCTGGTTTTTGGATGTGTAATTGTAATTGCATTAATACTTGATTTAGGATTTTTGAGTAAAAAAAATGCAACCATCTCTATTGGGCAGGCCTTGCGTCAAACTTTTATATGGGTTTTATTGGCCCTTGCTTTTTTTATTTTCATGTGGGTAGAAGAAGGCCAAAAATTAGCGTTAGAATACCTGAGTGGTTACCTGATGGAATGGAGTTTAAGTATCGATAATATTTTTGTTTTCATTCTAATTTTTAGTTCTTTTAAAGTTAAAGAAATACATATTCCACGGGTTTTATTAATAGGCATCTTAATTGCCATTTTATTAAGAGTGGTTTTTATTACTGTAGGTGTAGCATTGGTAGCTAAATTCTCATGGTTGCTTTATATTTTTGGCGTGTTCTTATTGTATACAGGTTATAACATGTTTGTAGCTGGAGAGGATAGTCAATTTGATCCGCATCAGTCTAAAGTATATTTATTTTTAAAAAAATATTTGCCTATTGGTAATACCGATGGGGATGGCAAATTTGTGATAAGAGATCATAACAATAAACCATTGTATACGAGTTTATTTGTAGTAGTAATATTACTAGCTATGATAGACTTGGTTTTCGCTTTGGATTCGATACCAGCAGTAATGGGCATTTCTAATAGCAGTTTGGTGATATACACTTCTAATATATTTGCTATCCTTGGCTTGCGTTCCTTGTTCTTTTTATTAAGAGGGGCGGTGAATCAATTTGAACATCTACAACAAGGCATTGCCATTGTACTTATTTTTATTGGAATAAAAATGCTAGGCGAACATTATATTAGCGAATGGGTGGATAAAAATACTCAAGTGCTTATTTCATTGATTTTCATAATTTTTTGTATTTCAGGGTCTATTTTCTATTCCATATTTACAGCTAAGCAAAAATTAGCCAAAGCACATAAGAAAGAAGTATCCTAATAGCGCCCTTGCACAATACTATTAAACATATTGCCCATAGCATTTCTGCCCATTTAGTTTTGGTGCAGGATGCGGAAATAGCGTATTTACTTATTGATAGTCGCCGCCTTGTTTTCCCGGGAACTAGCTTATTTTTTTCTTTAAAAACAGCCCATCAAAATGGGCATGATTTTATAGCAGACTTAGTTAAAAGAGGGGTTAGGAATTTTGTAGTGGAGTCTAATTTTGATAGTACCGCTTTTTCTCAATGCAATTTTATTTTAGTTGATAATGTATATAAGGCTTTGCAAGATATTGCACAGCAACACCGTTCCTTATTTAACTATCCGGTGATAGGTATCACAGGAAGCAATGGTAAAACTATTGTTAAGGAATGGTTGTCGCAGTTATTAGAGGGGTCATTTAAAATTATAAAAAGTCCTAGAAGTTATAATTCTCAAATTGGAGTGCCCTTAAGTGTTTGGGGAATGAGTGATGCGCATAATTTAGCCCTATTCGAGGCAGGCATCTCTACCAAAGGAGAAATGCAAATTTTAAAAAAAATTATTGAGCCTACCATTGGCATTTTTACCAATATAGGAACAGCGCATCAAGAGGGCTTTGTTGATGAACAAGAAAAATTAAATGAAAAATGGCTCTTTTTTAAAGATGCTAGTACAGTGATAGCACCCTATTCAATAATGGATAAGATTTCGAAAAGGAAAGATCAAAATATAATTACTTGGGGAGCTAATACAAAAGCTAATTTATGTATAGCTTCCGAAACCTTACTTAAAAGTGGGGTTTTAGTAGAGGCTATATATAAAACACAAACAAAAACCTTAGAGATCCCTTTTACCGATAAGGCTTCAATTGAAAATACCATTACCTGTTGGGCTACTTTATTGTTTTTGGAAATCGCTGATACCATCATACAATCAGAAGTGCTTCAGTTAAAGCATTTAGAAATGCGCATGCAAATAAAAAAAGGCATGCAGCATTGCTATTTATTAAATGATAGTTATAGCAATGATTTATCTTCTATGGCATTGGCTTTAGAATATGCTAAGCAGCAAGCAGGGTTGCTTCCGCTTACACTAATTATTTCAGATTTTGCTCCAACCGGCGAGCAGCAATATACAGCCGCTGCTGAATTGTTGAAAGCCTATCCAATAAAAAAAATTATTACGATAGGCATGCATTGGAATTTATTTTTGAAAAAAAATACAAACCTATTTTCATCTAGTGTATCCATTCAAGGGTATCAAAGTACTCAAGATTTTTTATCAAATTTGGATACCACTTTATTCAAAGAAGAATTTATTTTATTAAAAGGGGCAAGGGCCTTTGAATTTGAAAAAATAAATAAGGTATTGCAATATCAAGTGCATCAAACTCAACTAGAGGTAAATTTGACCGCATTGGTTCATAATTTTAAATTGGTAAAAAATAAAATAGGCCCTGCCGTAAAAATAATGGCCATGGTGAAAGCATTTGGTTATGGAGCCGGTAGTATTGAAATTGCCAGAATACTTCAGTTTCATCATGTTGATTATTTGGCAGTAGCCTATGCCGATGAAGGGGTGGAACTAAGAAAAGCAGGGATACATTTACCGATCATGGTAATGAATGTAGACACTGCAGCCTTTGATGTTTTGATTCAATACCACTTAGCACCCGAAATTTTCTCCCTGGATTTATTAGAACAATTTGCTGCATTTGTAAAGCAACAGTCCATCCCCAATTTCCCAGTACACATCAAACTAAATACCGGGATGAATCGATTAGGTTTTGATGAGCAGGACATACGCGAACTTTGTACGGTTTTAAAAAAAGATACTTCTTTGAAAGTGCAATCTATTTTTAGCCACTTAAGTGCTAGTGGGAATGAGCATTATAAATTATTCACAGAACAACAATTAGCTAAATTTAATAAATGGGCTAATGAAATTGAGCAAGCTTTGGGATATGATACTATCAAACATATTTCTAATTCAGGCGCTATACTAGACCATTCAAAGTATCATTTAGACATGGTTCGTTTAGGGATTGGACTTTTTGGTCTCTCTACTTCGGAAGCTGGTTTTGAAAATGTATTACAATTGCATACTACGATTTCGCAAATAAGAACCATTGCGCCTAACGAAACGGTGAGTTACAATCGCTCTGGTACTTTAGAAAAACAAACAGTGATTGCAACGGTTAGATTAGGCTATGCCGATGGGTATAACCGTAAATTAGGAAATAGGAAAGGGGCCATGTGGATTGCAGGGGCCAGGGCGCCTATTATTGGGAATATTTGCATGGACATGACCATGATTGATATTACAGCCTTACCCAATGTAAAAGTGGGGGATCGGGTGGAAGTTTTTGGGCCCAATTTACCCATTGATCAGTTGGCTAGCTGGGCCGAAACTATTCCCTACGAAATATTAACTTCCATTGGACAAAGAGTAAAACGCGTCTATATTCAAGACTAACTTATCTTTGCCACAATTATATAAAATCTATGAACGGGAAAAAAGTAGCTGCATTAATAGCGTTGATTATTTTTATTGATCAAGCTATAAAATTTTATATCAAACTAAATTATTTTATTGGAGAAGAGCATGCCTTAATAGGTGCTTGGGCCAGACTGCATTTTGTAGAAAATGAAGGCATGGCTTGGGGTTTGAAATTTGGCGGTGGATTTGGAAAGATTATTTTAACCTTATTTAGGTTGGCTGCTGTCGTATGGGGTACTTTTTTAATTAAGGGCTTTATCAAACAGAAGTACCATAACGGTTTTATCATTTGCGCTGCATTAATTTATGCAGGGGCAGTAGGTAACTTATTAGATAGTTTATTTTACGGGCTTATTTTTGAGGCCAGTTATCCATATACCACCATGGTAGCGCATCTATTTCCAAGGGGCGGCGGCTATGCTTCATTTTTACACGGGAAGGTGGTGGATATGTTTTATTTTCCAATAATAAGAGAAGGGCATTTTCCAAAATGGTTCCCAATATGGGGTGGAGAAGAGTTTGAGTTTTTTCGTCCTGTATTTAATTTTGCCGATGCCTCCATCAGTACAGGGGTTATTGCCTTGTTTCTCTTTCAAAAGAAGTTATTTAAAGAGCCTGCTCAGCCAGTGGCCAATGGCCCTGAAGGGGCATCCAACTAGCTATTTACATTTATCTGTAGCCTAAAATTGAGCTGGCCTTTTTTACAAGCTTATTCGTACCTTCGAGCCCTAAAAATGAGCTAGGATAAGCGTTTTATGAATAACAAGTACCCCGAATTAAATGGACTAAATCTTCCCGCTATTGAGGCAGAGATATTAGCTGCCTGGAAATCAGAGCAAGCCTTTGAGCAATCTGTGACTTTAAGAGAAGGTAAAAAGCCTTTTGTATTTTATGAAGGGCCTCCAAGTGCCAATGGAATGCCTGGCATACATCATGTTATTTCAAGAACTTTAAAAGACATGGTTTGTAGATATAAAACCATGCAAGGTTTTCAAGTAAAAAGAAAAGGCGGTTGGGATACCCATGGTTTACCTGTTGAATTGGGGGTAGAAAAAGAACTGGGTATTACCAAAGAAGACATTGGAAAAAAAATTAGTGTAGAAGAATACAATAAAAAATGTAGAGAAGCAGTTTTGCGTTATAAAAAAGAGTGGGATGATATCACCAATAAAATGGGATACTGGGTAGATTTAAACAATCCCTACATCACTTTTGAAAATAATTATATTGAAACGCTTTGGTGGATTTTAAGTACCCTGTATAAAAAAGGGTACTTGTATCAAAGTGTGAGTATACAACCTTATTCACCTGCAGCAGGTACGGGATTAAGTTCTCATGAATTGAATCAGCCAGGAACGTATAAGGATGTAAAAGATACTTCGGCGGTAGCGATGTTTAAAGCGATTCAAAATGCAGGTAGTGAATTTTTATTTGATGCAGTAAAAGCAACTTCTTCAAAATCGGAGGAAGTATTTTTTATGGCATGGACTACTACGCCATGGACTTTACCTTCTAATTTAGGATTAACCGTAGGACCCAATATTGACTATGTTTTAGTACAAACCTATAATCCTTATACAGCTGTTCCGGTAAATGTTTTGTTAGCAAAAGCTTTGGTAGGAAAATATTTTAAAGAAGAAGGATTAACAATAGAAAGTTTTGCAGAAGGCGATAAAATAATTCCATGGAAAATAATTGCTACTTGTAAAGGAAGCCAATTGAATGGATTGCGTTACGAACAGTTGATGCCCTTTAAAGCCAATGATCCAAGTACTTTTGAGGGAGATCCTTTTAAAATTGTATTGGGTGACTTTGTAACTACCGAAGATGGAACGGGAATAGTACATACGGCTCCGGCTTTTGGTGCGGACGATTATAAAGTAGGACAAAAAAATAATTTAGGCATCATCACATTGGTGGATCGGGAAGGAAAATTTGTAAATGGGGTAGGTGAATTTAGTGGCCGCTATGTAAAAAATTACAAGGACGAAAAAGAATATCAAGATGTGAACGTAGATATTTCTGTAAAGTTGAAAAAAGAAAATCGTGCGTTTAAAGTGGAGAAGTACGAACACAATTATCCGCATTGTTGGAGAACCGACAAGCCCATTTTATACTATCCATTAGATGCTTGGTTTATTAAAACTACTGCAGTTAAAGATAGAATGGTGGAGTTGAATAAAACGATTAATTGGAAGCCTAAAAGCACTGGTGAAGGGCGTTTTGGGAATTGGTTAGAAAATATGGTGGATTGGAATTTATCCCGTAGTCGTTATTGGGGTACACCGCTTCCTATTTGGAGAACGGAGGATGGCACTGAAGAAATTTGCATTGGATCGATTGATGAATTAACCCAAGCTTATACAGCTGCCAAAGAAAAAGGATATAATAAGGAAGTTAATTTAAAAATAATAGATGGCAAGTTAGATGTGGATTTACATAAACCATTTGTAGATCAGATTGAAATATTGAGTGCATCCGGCCAACCCATGAAACGTGTTTCAGATTTAGTAGACGTTTGGTTTGATTCGGGGGCTATGCCTTATGCGCAATGGCATTACCCTTTTGAGAACAAAGATTTAATTGACAAAGGAGAAGCTTTTCCTGCCGATTTTATATGTGAAGGGGTAGATCAAACTCGAGGCTGGTTTTATACTTTGCATACTTTGGGTGTATTGCTATTTGATAGTGTGGCCTATAAAGCGGTTATGAGTAATGGCTTGGTATTGGATAAGAATGGCAATAAGATGAGCAAGCGATTGGGCAATGTGGTAAATCCATTCGAGACCATTGAAAAATATGGTGCGGATGCAACCCGATGGTATTTAGTCACCAATGCTTCTCCTTGGGATAATTTAAAATTTGATTTAGCGGGCATTCAAGAAGTACAAAGAAAATTCTTTGGCACTTTATACAATACCTATCAATTTTTTGTGTTGTATGCCAACGTAGATAATTTCCATTTTGAACAAGCGCCTATTCCATTAAAGGAAAGACCCGAAATAGATCGTTGGATTATTTCTTCTTTAAACACATTGGTTCATACGGTTACTAATGCCATGGACGATTTTGAGCCTACCACAGCAGGCCGTGCCATAGAAACTTTTGTAGATGAGCATTTAAGTAATTGGTATGTACGTTTGTGTCGTAGACGTTTTTGGAAAGGCACGTATACCCAAGATAAAATTGCAGCTTACCAAACTTTGTATGAATGTATAGAAACCATTACTCGATTAATGGCGCCCATTGCTCCTTTTTTCTGTGACCAAGTTTTTAGAAATTTAAATAGCATCACCCAAAAACATAAAGTAAATTCCATACATCATGTAGATTTTCCTAAAGCAGATAGCGCTAAAATAGATGCTGCCTTAGAAACAAGAATGCAAATGGCACAAGACATCTGTTCTTTGGTTTTATCTATCCGAAAAAAGGTGAACATCAAAGTGCGTCAACCATTACAAAAAATATTAATACCTGTTTTGGATCCTGCTATGAAAAAAGCCATTGAGCAAATGGAGGAATTAATTTTAGCAGAAGTAAACGTTAAAGAGATTAATTATATCACCGATACAGAAGGGGTAATCAGCAAAAAGGTAAAAGCCAATTTCAAGGTTTTGGGTGCTAAATTAGGAACCAAGATGAAACAAGCTTCCGGCCTTATTGCTAATTTGACCCAGGCTCAAATAAGTAGTTTAGAAAAAGACGGGTCTTTGTCATTGGAGATGGAAGGGGAGACTATTCAGTTGTTAATCAATGAGGTAGATATTATAGCCGAAGATATACCTGGGTGGAGTGTGGCGGTTAAAAATGCCCTCACTGTGGCCTTGGATATTACTATTAGCCCTGAATTATTAATGGAAGGTAACGCTAGAGAACTGGTCAATAGGGTCCAAAACATCCGAAAAGAGAGTAATTTTGACTTAACGGACAAAATTTTGCTTGAAATTGAGGATAATACAGAGTTGAAAAAATCCATTATTCAATTTTCGGACTATATTTGCCGCGAAATTCTTGCACATCAAATAGACTGGGTTCCTTCCATCAAAGAAGGAGTTCTTGTGGAGATAAATGAGCATCAACTACGTATTTCAGTTAGACAAAAAGGATAAATATGGCTACAAAAAAAACAGCTCTTAAGAAGGCAGCCCCTAAAAAAGCAGCTCCTGCTAAAAAAGCGGCACCTGTTAAGAAGGCAGCCCCTAAAAAAGCGGCCCCTGCTAAAAAAGCGGCACCTGTTAAGAAGGCAGCTCCCAAAAAGGCTGCTCCTGCTAAAAAAGCAGCTCCTGCTAAAAAAGCGGCACCTGTTAAGAAAGCAGCCCCTAAAAAAGCAGCTCCCAAAAAGGTAGTACCCGTAAAAAAAGTAGTTCCCAAAAAAGTGGCACCAGTTAAAAAAGCGGTACCTGTTAAAACACCTTTAAAAAAAGCCACCCCCATTAAAGCTCCTATTAAAAATGCCATTCCTGTAAAAGGGAATGTGAAACCAACTATACCTGGGAAAGCACCTATCGTTGCAAAGCCAGTAGAAAAATATGTTCCGCCTGCAAAGCCGGTTCCTAAGATTCCTACGCCTCCAGTGAAGCCAGTTCGAAAAGTAGCAGAACCTATTAAAGATATCAAAGTGCCTAAGATTGGTGCAAAAAGCAGTGTGCCTTATCAACCAGGGTATGTGCCAATGGAGCGTAGAAAAGAAGTGACAAGATCCACAGATACTTTAGTAAAATACTCTGATGCAGAATTAAAAGAATTCAAAGAGCTAATTTCTAATAAATTAGAAGCAGCCAAAAAAGAGTTAGTTTATTTGCAAGGGCTTATTACTCGTAAAGATGAGTTAGGTGGAGATAATGATGATGCAAGATACATGACCATGGAAGACGGCAGTATAAGCATGGAAAGAGAGCAATTGGGTCAAATGGCCAGTCGTCAAATTTCTTTTATTGACCATTTAGAAAAGGCCTTAATGCGTATCGAAAACAAAACCTACGGAATATGTAGAGTTACTGGACGTTTAATAGACAAAGCGCGTTTGCGTGCTGTACCTCATGCCACATTAAGCCTAGAAGCTAAGTTGGGCTATGTTAGAAACAGTCATGACCAATAAGATAAAGAATTAAGTTTCTTACTATAAAAAAACCCTGATAATACTATCGGGGTTTTTTTATAGTAAGCTTTATTTACATCAGTTATTTAGGGTCTTCTTCACATCAGACATTTTTAGTTTTCTACACATCAGCTATTTAGGGTCTTCTTCACATCAGACGCTTTCGCGTCTTCTTATTTCACCTCTTGCATTTCAATCAATTTACGGTAATAACCATTTTGGGCAAGTAAGCTATCATGATTACCTCTTTCTACAATATCTCCTTTTTGTAATACAATAATCTCATCGGCGTATCTAATTGTAGACAATCTATGTGCAATCACTATAGAGGTTCTATTTTGCATCATATTGTTGATGGCTTCTTGGACTAATTTTTCACTTTCTGTATCTAAAGCCGAAGTGGCTTCGTCTAAAATTAAAATGGGCGGGTTCTTTAATACTGCTCGTGCAATGGTTAAACGTTGACGCTCACCTCCACTTAGTTTACTACCTCTATCACCAATGATACTTTGGAATCCCCCTTCTTTTTTGATAATAAAATCATAGGCATTAGCGATTTTTGCAGCTGCTATAATTTCTGCTTCAGTTGCATCTGGTTTGCCTAATGCTATATTTGCAGCAATGGTGTCATTAAATAAAATGGGTTCTTGGGTAACAATACTTATTAAGTTCCTTAAACTGTGTAGGCTATACTCTTTAATATTTACGCCATCTATATAAAGATTGCCTGCACTTACATCATGAAATCGCGGCACTAAATCGGCCAGGGTACTTTTACCTGCACCCGAGGATCCAACGAGTGCAACTGATTTTCCTTTTTGAATGGTAAGATTAATATTTTTTAAAATACTGGTATCCTGGTATAAAAACTGAACATTGTCAAATTGGATAGATTCTTTAAATGATTCCAAGACAATGGGTTTGGCTATTTCTTCCACCGTCAATGGAGCTTCTAAAATCTCATTCAATCTGTCTAAAGTGGCATTACCTCTTGTAACGTTGTAAGCTGCTTGAGATAAGGCTTTGGAAGGATTGATGATTTGAGAAAACAAGGCTACATAGGCAATAAAGGAACTGCCAGAAAGTATTTCTCCACTTAAAACTAGTTTGCCTCCAAACCATAAAACCCCGCACAAAATAATCACGCCTAAGGTTTCTGAAACAGGAGAAGCTAAATCGCGGCGATATAAAATTTTATTTTTGATATGGAAAATATCATCCACTAAAGCAAAAAATTGTTTTTTAACTCGACCTTCTGCATTAAAAGCTTTGATAATTCTTAAGCCTGTTAAAGTTTCTTCCATTTGACTTAAAATCTCTCCCCATTTTATTTGTGCTTTATTGGTATGTTTTTTTAAACTTCTTCCAATGCGTCCCACAATTAAACCTGCTAAGGGTAATAATATAAAAACAAATAAAGTAAGCTTTACGCTAATGATAAATAAGAAAATTAAAATACCTAAAATATTTAGAGGCTCTTTAATTAAACCTTCTAATGCACCAATGACTGAATTTTCTAATTCGGTAATGTCATTGGACGACCTACTTAATATATCACCTTTACGTTGCTCAGTAAAGTAACCTATTGGCAATTGTAATATTTTTTCATACAATAGTCTTGAATATTTTCTGGTAACCGCATTTCTAATGGGGGCTAAAAAATAGTAAGACAAATAAAGAAATGTATTCTTAAGGAAAATGGTAATAATGATTGCTAAACAAATCCAGCCTAAGGCCTGAACTTTACCATGAGCGGCAATACTTTGTTGTAAAAACCCATAGATGATGTCTTTGATATTGCTTGTGCTAGCTGCAGCAACAGAGTTGGTTGCACCAGTTAATTCATTGCTGCCAAAAATTAAGTCCATAAAAGGCATGAGCATCCCCAAGGAAAATAAGCCGAATACGATAGATAGGGTAATAAAAAGGCTATACCAACCCATATAGGCCTTGTATTCTCTAATATAACTTATGATGCGAATAAATTTCTTCATATTCAAAATTATTCCCGCAGAATAATCAGCAAAGTAACTAATTTTACAACGAATCAACGATTTTGATTATGGAAGAAGGAA
>CANHLZ010000043.1 GCA_947461595.1 Bacteroidota bacterium
AAAACAGCAACCCATCGGGCGCTTTGCGCCCTCGTGTTTTTAATTATGCTACTTCGGTATGAAAGCAAGCTTTCTACCTCGTAACATAATCAAAAACCCATCCCGTGTCACGGGATGGGTTGCTGTTTATATTTTGAAGAGAGGAAGGGATTCGAACCCCCGATACGTTGCCGTATACACGCTTTCCAAGCGTGCTCCTTAAACCACTCGGACACCTCTCTTTAGGGCAGCGAAGTTAAAATAAATACTTGAGTATATTCGCCTTTAATGCTCTTTTCTATTATGATCCATGCGCTCATTGAATTCCAAGGGCTCGTTTTTCCAATTCTTATTATAAGAGACAAACCAACCCAACCAGATGGATCTGGATAAACGCATAATTAAGGGTTGTGTAAATAGTAACAAAACGATGGCAGTGCCCATCCAATAAAAAATTCGGTTATCGTCCAAGTCAAAAGTCATACCTATCAATACCTTCCATGCGACAAAAGTGGATACGAAATAGGCTACTGTTAAAGCATAACTCACATAGCCTGTACCATAATAAAATCCCAATTCAATTTCGGTAGGTTGCCCACATACCGGGCATCTTTCATTCATTTTAGTAATGGCAGATAAGTTGTATGGATTACTAGATACAAATAATTTCCCTTCTCTACACCTTGGACATTTGTTGTTGAAGGTGCTCCACAAATAATTTTTCGGCATGCCGCAAAGGTATCAAATTATTAAGGAAGTTTTGTAATTAATGAAAGAAGCTCAATGGCTAATTGGCTATTAATTCCTCCATTTGTATGCCCCTGGATCCCTTTATTAAAAAATAATGGTCCTTATAATGTTGGGTATCCAGCCACTGCTTGGCAGCGTCGACCGTTTCAAAATAACTATAAGCGTGGGTGCAATTTTCAAATTCTTTGCCTACTAAAATTACTTTTTCAAAAGGGTAGGAATTAATCAAATTAATTATTTGTTGATGTTCTTCTTTGCTGCTATTGCCCATTTCTCTCATGCCCCCTATGCACAATATTTTTGATTTATTTTTAATGTTTGCAAAATTTTCAATAGCCACTTTCATACTACTTGGATTGGCATTGTAAGCATCTAATATTACTTGGTTATTTTTCCAGGTAATTAATTGGGAACGACTATTAGTGGGTTGGTAATTTTCAATAGCATTAATTATTTTTTCAATAGGTACTTCAAAGTACAAGCCAATACTAATGGCGGCTAGTACATTGGGTATATTATATGCACCAACTAAATTTGTTTTTATTATTTTATTTTCAATGCTTGCATTATCTGCTTTGGTAATGCGTACTTGTAACAAACCGCTTTGGTTAATTTCCTCTTTACCTTGCAAGCTTCCACTATTAGTTCCGTAGCTAATGATATTTTGTATGCCTTTGCTCATGGCATTTAAGTAATCATAATCACTATTGATAAATGCCGTACCCTGATTAAGATTTAAATAATCAAACAATTCTCCTTTCCCTTTTTTGACGCCTTGCTCACTGCCAAAACCTTCCAAGTGTGCTTTGCCGCAGTTGTTAATTAATCCATGAGTTGGTAAAGTATAACTACAATAACTTTCTATTTCATGCAAATGATTCGCACCCATTTCAATAATGGCATATTGTGCATCTTTTTTAATACTCAATAAGGTAAGCGGTACGCCTATATGATTGTTTAAATTTCCTTGCGTAGTATAAGTTGTATAATGGCTACTTAGTACCGCCATTAATAATTCCTTGGTAGTGGTTTTCCCGTTGCTTCCTGTGATGGCAATAAATGGAATGGTAAATTGTTGACGATGATGTTGGGCAAGTGCTTGCAAACTGCTTAAAACATCTTCTACTAAAATTAATCGATCTAATAAATCTGCTGATGCATTGATGGGTTCATCCACAATAGCAAAGGCTGCCCCTTGTTCTAAAGCCTTTACAGCAAATTCATTTCCATTAAAATTGGGTCCTTTTAATGCAAAATATAAATTCCCTTTTTGCAATTTTCTGGTATCGGTTTGCACTTGCGGGTGCAACTTAAAAATTTCATATAAAGAAGTAATGGAACTTAGCTGCTTCATAATGGTAGCAGTTTTAGCTGTTTGCCGAACTTAATAAACAAGTGGCCATGGCTACCAATCCTTCTTCTCTGCCAGTGAAGCCCATAGTTTCGGTAGTAGTTGCTTTGATAGAAATATCTTTATTACCAATATGTAAAATGTCAGCGATGCATTCTTGCATGGCGATTACATAAGGTTTAATTTTTGGCGACTCTAAACATAAAGTAGCATCTATGTTTACAATTTGATACCCTTGTGCCGTAATTAAATCGTAGGTTTTTTGCAGTAAAATTTTACTGTCAATATTTTTATAAGCCGCGTCAGTGTCGGGGAAGTGAGTGCCAATATCTCCTAAACTTAAGGCACCTAATAATGCATCGCAAATAGCATGCAATAAAACATCTGCATCACTGTGTCCTAAAGCACCTTTGGTGTGTGGAATTTTAATGCCACCAATCCATAAGTCTCGGCCAGTAACTAATTGATGAAAATCGATGCCGGAGCCTATGCGTAATTTCATGCTCCTTATTTTTTAAATAATTTAAATGGATTGTACCAATGTGATTTTTCTTCAGAAGCGCCGGGGGTATCCATTCCAAAGGCAGATACAGCACATCTAAATCCAATGGTGCTAGATGATTTATCTTGATCTAAGAATCTTCTAGTGCCTGGATTTAACCAATAAGGACGGTCTTTCCAACTGCCCCCTTTGTATACTCTTGATTTATTAGAGATTAAAGTATTGGTATTGGTTTCGTAACTAGAATTGTTAGCGTCGTCGCCATCTAATGAATTGTTTCCTCTATATGGATTAAAATCATCCATATCAATGGTGTTCATTGGCCGGTAAATGTCGGCCACCCACTCATTTACATTTCCGCTAATATTATACAAACCAACTTGATTTTGTAAAAAACTATTTACTTTAGAAGGGAAGCCCGCGCCATCATTAGAATAACCAACCATACCCATATAATCGCCACTTCCGTTTTTGAAATTAGCTAAAAACATACCTTTGCTTCCTTTCTTTTTACCGAAAGTGTTATTTCTTAACCCATCATTCCCATTGGAACTCCAAGGATAAGGACTGTCAGAACTTACCACATTGGCATTGGGATGTGGCGCGTTAGAGCCTGATTTGGGGAGATTAAAACCAGAGATATAATTTTTTCCACTAGATACTTTTGCTGCATATTCCCACTCTGCTTCGGTAGGTAATCGGTAGTCAGGAATCATGACGTAATCATCTCCTTTTTTAGATCTGTTAAATCCCGTCGCAGAAGATGTGCTTGAAACACCATTATTGCTTGCAGAATCTGAAATAGAATTGGCAATACCCATTTTGCCAACATATGGTTTTTTGGGATCTATCAAATTATACTTTAATAAAGTTTGCTCATTGGACCTATCTGTTTTCCATCTGCAATAATCATTGGCTTGCTCCCAATTAACGCCTACTACTGGGTAGTCATTAAATACGGAAGATCTAAAATAACCTTCTACCATGGGGTCGTTATAAGATAGTTCTGTTTTCCATACAGTAGTGTCTGGTAAAGCAGCTCTAACAATGGAATCTCTCCCCATTGGGATAAATATCTTTTCCAACCAATGTATATAAGTGCGGTATTTTTTATTACTTACTTCGTACTGGTCTATTCTAAAAGAACTTACAGTGACTCTTCTCAGGCTATTGTTCCAGTCGCCCATGATGTTTTCTTGATTCATCCCCATAGCAAAAGTACCTCCACGAATGAGTACGGTTTCGGCATAAGGGTCGTCTGATTTTGCTTCTATCTTAATGAAATTGTTTTCTTTGCTATTGGAAGGGGATAATAAGCTAGGACCCAATAATAACAAAGCGAAGAACAGTAAAATACTATTTATAAAATGCATAGTAATTATTTATACAAAAATGGGGTTAAGTGATAGTGCGAAGATAGCTTGTTTTTTACTTATTTATTCACTTGTAAGTATATTCTTGTGTTAGTAAAACCCTAATTTTAACGTATGTTAAGGGTGGCCCTACTATATTTTTTATGTATTGTAATTTTTCCTTCTATTTCAAGTGGGCAAACATCGCCCTTTTTTAATGGTAAATGGGTAAAAATTGCGGCTACCAAACAAGGGGTATATCAAATTACAGGTACCCAACTTAAGGCCATGGGTTTTCCTGTCCCTTTTGCCTCTAGTCAAGTGCAATTGTACAATTATAATTTATCCAATTTATCAGAAAAGGTATCGGTCAGTCCCGTGGTAGGTATTACAGAAAACGCGATTTTGGTCAACGACGGCGG
Source organism: Bacteroidota bacterium (assembly GCA_947461595.1). GTDB lineage: Bacteria > Bacteroidota > Bacteroidia > Chitinophagales > Chitinophagaceae > Sediminibacterium. Next base: position 4,357 of record CANHLZ010000043.1, read on the forward strand.
TGACAGTCAAATGGATGAAAAAGATTTTTTATTATTTTATAGTGAAGGATTTATTCAATGGAAATACGATGAAGTAAAATCCTTGCCAACTCATTTTAAAAATGCAGTTAGCGATTCTGTTTTTTATTTTATCACGATGGGGTCCAATGGGAAAAGAATTGGAACGCGTGAAAAAATAAATTCCGCAGAACAAATCATCGATCATTATGATGAAAGATGGGTGATTGAAAAAGACAGTATTTCACTTTTAAAAAGTGGTAAATTATTGCTCGGAGCACCCATGGGACAAGGCAATGGGAAACAAGCACAATTAAATTACACTTTTAACATGGAGGGGTTGCTAGTAAATAGGCCATTCAAAATAGTTAGTAAGTATGCAGCCACGGCGTATGAAAGCAAAGCGAATTTTAATTTATCAGTTAATAGTAATTCGGTAAGAACTAGTGCTGTAGATCCGGTGTCTGGATATTTGTATGACGAATCGGCCAATATGATTACTGACAGTTTTAGTTATTTATTGAATGTGAATACTAATTTAGCCAGTCCGGTGAACATGGCCATAGCATTTTCTAGCAATAATACTAGCGCAACGGGTTGGATAGATTTTATTGAAATAAATGCCAAAAGAAAAATTGGTTTTTGGAGTAACAATTCTTTTGGCTTCAGAAATTATGAGCATACAAAAACAGGACTAGCCGCACAATATCAATTACAAAATATAGATGCGGCTACGCAGGTTTGGGACGTAACGCATCCAGAACGGCCCCTTGCTTTACCTATTAATTTTCAAACAGCTACCACTGGTAATTTTATTCAACTTGCGGATACCCTTCGTGAGTTTTTTGCTTTTAAACAAAATGCCTATGAGATACCCAGTTTTATTGCTGGGGTAGATAAACAAAATGTGATAGGTAGCGATGTGCCGGATTATATTATAGTGAGCGCTAGTAATTATTTAAAAGCAGCAAAAAAATTGAGCGATTTTCATCAAACCGCCCACGGTTTAAAAGGGCAGGTGTTTAATGTGAATGAAATTTTTAATGAATTTTCGGGCGGGCAACCTAGTGCTACGGGTATTAGAAATTTCATTCAATTTTTATTTAATCAGGCATCGTTAAAGCAACAAAGGGCCCCGCAATATTTATTGTTAATGGGCCTTGCCAATTATAGTAATAAAAATTACAATAGTGCCAATCAAATTCCGGTTTTTGAAAGTGGAGCCTCTACTGGCATTTTAACAAGTTATCCTACCGATGATTATTATAGTATTCTAACTCATCAAGACGATATTAATTCTCCTAGTAAAATTAAAATTTTGTCATTGGCTATAGGAAGATTGCCTATAAGGACCTTGGCAGAAGCAGATACCGTAGTTGAAAAAATAATTAATTATCAAAAAAATAGCAATGGCGGAATATGGAAAAATCAGGTGACTTGGGTGGCAGATGATGGAGATTATAATTTGCATTTACAGGATGCGGAAGATATTTCAAGTAATTTACAAAAGAAAGTGTCTAATTGGAATCAGAAAAAAATATATTTAGATTTATATCCAGCTACTAAAAATATTGCAGGCAATACTTACCCTTTAGTGAATACGGTCATCAATCAATTCATTAATAACGGAACTTTAATTTTAAATTATACGGGGCATGGAAATTTTTCAAGATTGGCAGAAGAAGCAGTGATTGCGCAACCCGATGTTCAACAATGGAATAATGCTGGAAAGCTTCCTCTCATGATTACTGCTTCTTGTGATTTTGCGCCTTATGACCAGCCGCAATTGAGTCCATTTGGTTTTGATGCACTTTTAAAAAATTCAAAAGGAGTGGTGGCCTTGGTAGCGGCAAGTAGGCTGGTGTATGCTTATAGCAATAAACAAATTAATGATTTATTTATTCAAAAATTATTGGTGCCAGATAGTCTTGGACAATTTTTAACCATTGGAGCAGCATTGCAAAAATCAAAAATGGCAGCTTGGGCTATGGGAGAGGATCATATCAACACCTTTAAATTTACTTTATTAGGAGATCCCGCTATGCATTTGGCTCAATCAAGGGATCAAGTTGTTTTAAATTCAATTAATGGTAAAACTTTTAGTGGTATTGATACTTTACAAGCGGGCAATAAATATTCAATAAGCGGATTTGTGCAAGCTAATGGAAAAACAAAAAATAATTTTAATGGGACGCTCGAAATGGTGCTATATGATGCGGCTAGTAAGAAAAAAACATTGGGTAATGATATTAAAAGTATTCCTGTTAATGTAAGCCTACAAGAAAATATTTTATTTAAGGGTAAAGCTAGCGTTACCAATGGAAATTTTGTAATTGATTTTATGTTGCCTAAAGAAGTAAGTGTAAGTCAAGGCGCTTTAAAATTGCAATTAAATGCTTTTAATGATAGCTCGGATGCAATGGGGGTTTACCAGCAAATTTATGCGAAGCCTATACTTTCTGAAATTTTTTCAGATACCATAGGTCCTTCTATGAAAGTATTTTTGAATGACACCAACTTTATCAACGGAGGTTGGGCAGCTGCTCATTCCACACTTCTAATTAATTTAAAAGATGAAGCGGGTATTCAAACTTCGGGAAATTCATTGGGGCATGATATTACCTTACTCATTGATGGAGATACCAAAAATGAATTGGTTTTGAATAATTATTATACATCAGCAATGAATACCTATCAAAAAGGAAGTGTACAATATGCTTTGCCTAATTTTTCTATTGGTCAACACGAATTAGTAATTAAGGCCTGGGACCTATTGGGTAATTCAAGCAAAGACACCATTCATTTTATGGTACCTGATACTACAGCGATGCTTTTAAATAAAGTAAGCAACTTCCCAAACCCTTTTAGCAATTCAACTTCATTCAGTTTCGAGCACAATCAAATAGAAACTTTGTTAAATATAAGCTTAACGGTTTATGATAATAATGGAGTAAAACTCTTTACCAGACCCTTAAGCGCGCAGTACAATGCGAATAGAGTTGTTTCTTATTGGGATGGAACCAATGTCAATGGGGGTTTAATAAATCCAGGAATTTATTATTATCAATTAACCTTATCCAATGGAAAGGAGACAAGCGTGTTGGCTAATAAATTAGTTAAGTTTTAATCAGACCTTTAAATGAATTTAGTACCTTTAATTTTCTTAAGTTGAAATTATTAATATGATCCAGTTCAAGCTCAAGGCATTATCTTTTTTATTAACATCATTTTTTTTAATACAAAATGTTTGGGCGCAAATTAATATTCAAAGTACGGCTGTTCCTTTTATGTTGATTTCTCCAGATGCCCGTTCTGGAGGTATGGGTAATTTGTCGTTGGCGATGTCGCCAGATGCAAATGATCTTTTTGGAAACACTGCTAAGCTTCCCTACATGGAAGAAAAGCAAGGTTTTTTAATCAACTATACGCCCTGGTTAAAGGACTTGGGTTTGACCGATGTGTATTTAGCCAGTGCAGGGTATTACAAAAAATTAAATACTATAAGTGCGTTAAATAGTTCCTTGCGATTTTTTAGTTTAGGTAATATAGATTTCACGGATGAATCTGGTAATACTTCACTTCCATCCCAACGCCCTTCTGAATTTAGTTATGACTTTGGCTATAGTGTTTTATTGACCGATCAATTAAGCATGGGACTTACTTTAAGGTACATTTATTCAAAATTGGTAACAGGCTCATTTATTAATAACCCAGTTAATTATAGAGCAGGCAATACTTTATCAGGGGATATCAGCTTGTTTTATAAACAAAATGAAAACTTACAAGGCTTTCATGGAGGCTTATTACTTTCTAATTTAGGCGGTAAAATAAGTTATACTGATAATTCAAAAAAGTATTTCATACCTGCTAATATTGGATTGGGCATAGGGTACTTAAATAAGTTAGACGCCGAAAATTCGTTGGAAATTGGAGTAGACGTGAATCGACTAATGGTCCCTGTTAGTCCTAATAATTCAGATCAAGAATCAGTGAATCATTATTTTTCTCAGTCGGTGGTATCAAGTTGGTTTAATTCTTTTACGGCCAAAGAGGGCATGCCTTTAGGGGAATCTGTAAAAGCATCTACAGGTATAGAATACAATTATATTAATCGTTTTTATTTGAGAGCTGGCTATTTTTTAGACAACAATAAAAACTTAGGCAATATGCAGTATTTCACTATTGGTACCAGCTTTCAATACCAACAGTCTAAGTTTAATATTTCCTATTTAGTTCCATCTGGCGGGGGTATTACAAAAAATCCGCTTTCCAATACGATTCGTTTTGGTAGTATTTTTTACTTCTAGTTCTATTTTACCTATTTTTGTTGACCATGTCAATTGCTATTAAAATTGTAAACAAGAGTCATCATTCATTGCCAGCCTATGCCACTTCAGGCGCTTCGGGTATGGATCTTCGGGCCAATTTGGAGGCCCCTTTACAATTACAACCCATGGAACGCATTTTAATTCCAACCGGTTTATTTATAGCCATTCCCGAGAACTATGAAGCACAAATAAGACCCAGAAGCGGTTTAGCCATCAAACAAGGGCTTACTTGTTTAAATACACCAGGTACCATTGATGCCGATTATAGAGGCGAAATAAAAGTGATATTAATTAATTTATCTACAGAGGTGCAAGCCATTCAGGACGGAGATCGTATTGCTCAAATGGTTTTTTGTGCGGTAGAAAAAGCAAATTTGGAATCGGTAATTGATTTGGAAATTACCCAGAGAGGCGAAGGCGGCTTTGGGCACACTGGGAAACAATAACGACAGTATGAAAAAAATTCTAATCTTTATTAGTGCAGTTGTTTTAATAGCCTCTTGTTCCACTTTTAAAAAAGTACAAGTGCTCAAAAATGCGCTTTCTAAAAAAGATTCCGTTCAAGTTCAATTGATTTCCAAAGTGGATTCTTCTGTTATTGTAAAAAATATTGTTGAGAAAATAGAGCAAACGAAAATCGACTTTAAAACAATGAATGCTCGTATAAAAGTGGACTACGAATCTGCCAACAATGCCGATAATTACATTGTCAATGTTAGCTTGATGAAAGATTCTGCTATTTATATTACCATAAGAGGGGCGATGGGGGTGATTGGTTTAAAGGCGCTTATAAAAAAAGACAGCGTGGATTTAATTTATCCCTTAAGAAAAAATAAAAATATAGAACATAAGTCCTTAAGTTATTTGCAAGACGTGTTAAAAATTTCATTCACTTTTGGCACGCTTCAAGACTTGGTCGTTGGGAATCCCATTTTCATTGAAAATGCAAAAGTGGTTTCCTACAAGATGAATAGCAGTAATAAATTAGAAGTGGGCATGTTGGGTAGTTTGTTTAAAAATTTAATAGTTTTAAATGAGGATAATTCAAAAATACTTCAACTTAAATTAGATGACGTTGATATTATGCAACACCGCACCTGTGCTATAGCGTATAGCAACCACGTGGCTGTTAATCAATACCAGTTTCCAATGAATAGGGAATTGATTATTTCGGCACAATCGCGTTTAGAAGTGCGCATGGAAGTAAAGGAATTTAATTTTAATGAACCTTTAAAATATACCTTTGCTATACCCAAGCCTGGGAAAAGGAAATAAGTTATAAAAGATGATGATAAAAAGGTTTATACTGTTTATTATTTTTTTAGGAAGTATTTCTATGCCTTCCATAGCGCAAGATAATCTGTCAAGAGATGACTTGCAAAAAGAAACACAAGCCATACGTAAAGAAATTGATGAATTAAATATATTGCTGGAACAAACCAAGAAGAATAAAAAAAATTCACTTGGCCAGTTGGCGGTCATTCATAGTAAAATTGCAAAAAGAGAAGCTTTAATAAAAGGGATTGCCAAGCAAGTTAAAATATTGGACGATGCTATTTATACGAATCAATTAGATGTTCAAAAATTAAATAAAGACTTAGATACACTAAAGTCCAAATACCAAAAAAGTATCATTTTTGCTTACAAGAGTAGAAGTGGGTATGAGTACCTGAATTTTTTATTTTCTGCTAATAGTTTTAATGATGCTGTTAAAAGAATCACTTACTTAAAAAGCTATAGACAAAATAGGGAAGCGCAAGCACGTACCATTGACTTATCACAACAAGACTTAAATGTTAAAATAACTCAATTAGGCTCTAATAAAAAGGATCGATTAAAAACATTAACTGTTCAAAGTGAACAATTAAAAGTATTGGTAGACGACCGTAAAGAACAGGATAAAATTGTCAAGCAATTAAAAAATAAAGAGCAGGAAATAAGTGCGCAGGTTCGACAAAAAGAAGCACAAAGAAGAAAAATGCAATCTGCTTTATTAACCATTATTAGACGTGAAACTTTAGAAGCGGAAAGAAAAGAAAAAGAAAGAATTGCTAAAGCAAAAGCAGCCAATGAAGCCGCTGCTAAAGCTAATATCAAAGCCAATGTGGAAGCGCCTGCAGCCACAAAAATAATTACTAAAAATACCAAAGTCATTAATGCCGAAGGTGGATTAACCAGCACCACCGACAATCGTCCTTATTCGGCACTAGAAACCACCGAAGAGGGCAGAGAGGCATCCATTTCTTTTGAGAATAACAAAGGTAATTTACCTTGGCCAGTGGATAAAGGTAATGTGTACATCCATTTTGGGGTTGAAAATATACCAGGCACCAAATTAAATCGAAAAAGTGATGGCATCGAATTGGCTTTGCCTAAAGGCAGTTCTGTAAAAAGTTTGGCCAATGGAATTGTAAAATATACAGGGGACATTAATGGCGACTTGACTGTTTTTGTTCAACACGGAAAATATTTCTCCACTTATACGCATTTGAGTAGCATTAATGTGAATGTGGGTCAGGAAGTTCGGGCGGGTACGTTGCTTGGAAAATCGGGCATCAATTTAGACGGAGAGGGCGCTTTATTGTTAATGATTAACAACGAGAAAGGTGTTTTCTTTGATCCAGAAAATTGGTTGAAAAATAGAAGATAATTTTTGCGATTATTTTTTTATATTACAATCTAATAATTGCTTTTACATGTCAAAATTTATCTTAGCCTTTGATCAAGGAACAACCAGTAGTCGTGCAATGTTATTCGATCATCAGGGGCAAATTCAGGCCACTGCACAAAAAGAATTCAAACAAATTTTTCCTAAGCCAGGTTGGGTTGAGCATGATCCCTTAGAAATATGGAGCACACAAATGGGCGTAGCTACTGAAGCGATAAGTATGAAGGGGTTATCTATACAAGATATTGCTGCCATTGGAATTACTAATCAAAGAGAAACCACAGTGGTATGGAATAAAATTACTGGGCAACCTGTTTACAATGCTATAGTTTGGCAAGATAGGCGTACTTCTGATTTTTGTGACGAATTAAAAAAACAGGGTAAAGCTGCATTGATTCAAGAAAAAACAGGATTGGTTATTGATGCTTATTTTTCTGGGTCAAAAATAAAATGGATTTTAGATAATGTAAATGGGGCAAGAGATTTAGCCAACAAGGGTGAACTTTTATTTGGCACTATTGATTCTTGGTTGGTTTGGAAATTAACCGATGGAAAAGTGCATGTAACTGATGTGACCAATGCGTCACGCACCATGCTTTTTAATATTCATACTTTACAATGGGACGCCGAATTATTAAAAATATTAGATGTGCCAGCAGCAATGTTGCCACAGGTAAAAAGTAGCAGCGAAGTGTATGGGCATACCACCCAATTATTTGCACATCATGAAATTCCAATTGCAGGAATTGCTGGGGATCAACAATCGGCTTTATTTGGACAAATGTGTACTTCGCCTGGCATGGTAAAGAATACTTATGGTACAGGTTGTTTTATGTTAATGCATACAGGAGAAAAAGCAGTGAGTTCGAAAAATAATTTATTAACAACCATTGCTTTACAAATGAATGGGCATACCTATTATGCTTTAGAGGGTAGTGTATTTATAGGAGGTGCTGTCGTTCAATGGTTAAGAGACGGATTACATTTAATAAGAAATTCGTCCGAGGTAGAAGCTTTAGCCAAAGAAGTAGACACTACAGATGGCGTTTATTTAGTACCTGCTTTTGCAGGATTGGGAGCGCCTTATTGGAATCAACATGCTCGAGGAACTATTGTGGGTATTACCAGAGGAACTAGTTCGGCGCATATTGCACGTGCTGCATTAGAAAGTATTGCTTTTCAAAGTTATGATTTATTAAAAGCGATGGAAGCCGATTCGGGTATTCCCATTGCCGAATTAAGAGTGGATGGCGGTGCTACCCATAATAATTTACTGATGCAGTTTCAATCTGAAATTGTCAACACTAAAGTAATTCGTCCAACCATGGTCGAAACCACCGCACTAGGTGCTGCCTATTTAGCAGGCATAGCAGTTGGTTTTTGGAAAGACATAGAAGAGCTAAGATCGAAATGGCAAATAGATCAAATATTTGAACCCACTATAAAAAAGGAGCAAAGATCGGAGTGGATCCAAGGTTGGGAAAGAGCTATAAAGGCAACCAATAATTGGTAAGCACAGCAATTTTAATTTATTATTCAAAAAAATAAAAACACATGACACCATTTATAGCAGAATTAATAGGAACCGCTTTGGTTGTAACCATCGGAGATGGCGTAGTTGCCAATAATGTATTACCTAATACTAAAGGAAACAATGGGGGCTTGGTGACCATTGTACTCGGTTGGGTGATTGCCGTTTTCATTGGGGTTTATGCTACAGCTAGTATTAGTGGAGCGCATTTAAATCCTGCAGTTACTATTGCTTTGGCAAGTGCTGGAAAATTTAGTTGGGCCTTGGTGCCTTCTTATATATTAGCCCAAATGTTAGGAGCCATGTTGGGGGCTTTTATTGTTTGGATGATTTATAAAGATCAATTCAATGAGTCCAAAGATCAAGGTTTGCAATTGGCTGTTTTTGCAACTGGGCCTTCTATTCGCAATTTGCCTCAAAATTTTATTGTAGAAACTTTAGCTACCATGGTCTTTTTAATAGGCATATTTTTTCTTAGACCTGCCGGTTCCGATTTAGGCCCTTTATCTGCCTTACCTGTGGCCTTATTGGTGGGTGGAATTGGCTTTGGACTAGGTGGTCCTACTGGTTGGGCCATCAATCCAGCCAGGGATTTGGGTCCTAGAATCATGCACTTTATCCTGCCTATCAAGGGAAAAGGGAGCAGCGATTGGGGTTATGCAGCTGTACCGGTTTTAGGCCCGATTGTGGGGGGAATTTTAGCTGCTTTTATCTACCTACAATTTTTGCAATAAAGCTACAAAGCCTTACCTTTGCAACCGAAATAGAATATTATGGTAACAACAGGTAAAATCAAACAAATTATTGGCGCTGTAGTCGATGTGCAATTCCCTAATCAGAATTCACTTCCTGAAATTTACAATGCCCTTTACATTACAAAACCGAATGGTGAAAAACTAATTCTTGAGGTGCAACAGCACTTAGGAGAAGACAGTGTAAGAGCCATTGCGATGGATGGTACAGAAGGATTGGTAAGAGGTATGGTGGTGACCGATACAGGCAAGCCAATTTCTATGCCAATTGGTGATGATATCTATGGTCGTTTATTTAATGTAACAGGTGATGCGATTGATGGCTTACCTCAATTAGATAAATCTAACGGACGTCCTATTCACGCAAACCCTCCTAAGTTCGACGAATTAAGTACTGCAACCGAAGTGTTGTTTACAGGTATTAAAGTAATCGACTTAATTGAGCCTTATGCAAAGGGTGGTAAAATTGGATTGTTTGGTGGAGCGGGTGTAGGTAAAACAGTATTGATTCAAGAATTAATTAATAATATCGCAAAAGGACACGGTGGATTGTCTGTTTTTGCGGGTGTGGGAGAAAGAACACGTGAGGGAAATGATTTATTACGTGAGATGATTGAAGCAGGCATTATGAAATATGGCGATGATTTCAAGCATAGCATGGAAGCAGGCGGTTGGGATTTGAGTAAAGTAAATATGAAAGACTTAAAAGAATCAAAAGCTACTTTCGTATTTGGACAAATGAACGAACCTCCAGGAGCACGTGCGCGTGTGGCTTTGAGTGGTTTGACTATTGCGGAATATTTCCGGGATGGAGATGGTACAGGAAAAGGAAAAGACATTTTATTTTTCGTTGATAATATCTTCCGTTTCACACAAGCAGGTTCTGAG
>CANHLZ010000044.1 GCA_947461595.1 Bacteroidota bacterium
ACTACTTCATCCAATTTGCCAATAGCAGCTTTAAGTGTTACACCAATTTCAGTAGCTGTACCAATACGAAACTCTTGAGTTTCGTATCCTACACTTGATACTACTAAAACAGTTCTGTCATTTGGAACTGAAAGGGTAAAAGTACCTTTTTGATCTGTAGTAGCACCTTTGGTGGTACCTTTAATTGATACAGACGCAGAGGCCAATGGGCTTCCGCTTTCATCGGTAACTTTACCGGTGATTTTTTTATCCAGGCTTGTGTTCAATGGATTGTTTGCCTGTGCAGATATTGTCAGAAATACACTGAACAATATCACTAACCAGGAGCCTAATTTCCATACATTTTTAATGTTTTTGGTCATAAAAGCAAGTTTTTAATTTTGATTATTGGGATGTTTAATTGTCTACATAATTCTACGAATAGAATTAAGTTTAAGAATCATTCATAAGGCTATCTATCGTTTTTTGTTGTGATTGGAAAATTCCTGGGTTAAAATTTTTATTTAAAGTAAAATTTTGTTGAAGGGCTGTAGATTCTCTATTGATCATAATCGGATTCAAAATAATATTTTCATATTCTTCAATATTCTTTTTATTGCCGTCTTGAATCATTTCAATTAATAAGCTCACCGATTGTTTGCCCATTTCAACTGTTTGTTGATCTACTGTTGAAAGAGAAGGACTAATATGTTCGCCGAAAATTTCATTCGCAAAACCGATTATACCAAAATCGCCTGGAATATTTATATTTCTTTCTTTTAATTTTTTTATAATACCTAGTGCTGTGAAATCTTCTGCAGCAAAAACAGCATCAGGCTTGCTGGATAAGCCCAAAAAATAATCCACGGAATCAATACCGCATTGAATAGATAAATCTCCAGCAAAAATTAATTTTTTGTCAAAAGCAATATTATTTGCTTTTAATGCATCCTGATAACCCAATAGTCTACTATGAAAGTTAAGAAGTTGTTGTGGTCCAGATACATGTGCAATCTTTGAATAGCCTCTATGAATCAAGTGTTCTGTTGCTAGGTAAGCCCCCTTATAATCATCAATTACTACTGCGGGTACTTTAAAGTCGGCAAAGGTTCTATCAAATAAAACCAAAGGGATATGTTTTGAATGCTTGGAAAGTTCTTTAAAATGATTATAATCTGTTGTTTCTTTTGCAATGGATGCCAATATCCCATCTACTCTAGCTCCAAGAAATGCTTCTATCGCCTTTTTTTCAAGTAGGGTAGTCTCTTCTGTTTGGTACAATAAAATATTATATCCTTTGCTAGCGGCTTCCATTTCTATTCCATGTACAACAGACCCAAAAAAGTTCATCTGTGCACTTGGTATCATGACACCAATGGTGTTAGACTTTCCAGAACGAAGTGAGGAAGCAATCTTGTTGCGTTGATAATTAAGTTCGATTGCTTTTTCTTTTACTAAACGTCTTGTTTCTAGACTAATACGAGAATAATCATTCAATGCTCTTGAAACGGTACCTGACGTTATTTTTAACGCACGGGCAATATCGTGTATAGTTGTGTTTTTTTCCAAGTAATGCAATCGTTTGTTATTGCACAATCGTGTGTTGATGTGCAATCGTGTGTCCAAATTAACGACTCTGCTTCATATTTCCAAAATAAAATTGTGTTTTTATTAACAAATGATTACAAGTATTAGTTTTTGCGCTTAGAATTTATTCTATTTAAGTCTATATAGGTTTATTCAATTATTTAATGAACTAGTTGTCAAATGGTTATGTGCAAAATAAAGGGAGTTCTACTTTTCAATAGAACTCCCCTTTTCAAATTATCTCATCAATTTAGACTAAAAAGCAATCTAATATATTGTTTTTCAATAATTTATACAATTTGCGTTTACATCATCTCACTTCTTTTTAAATACTACAAAGTAACCACTACCTCTTCAAATAATGGGGCAGTGATTTTTACGTAGGCTGGTTTTGAAGGATCAATGGAGCGTACATATAATAATAATTTTCCGTTCTTACATCTTTGAATATTGTCCTTAAAGTTGTCTGGAAGAACACTAGAAGCATTTTCTGTACCCAATAATATAGTATTATCAGAAAGTTGGAATGTAAGTTCAGTGTCTGCAAAAGGCACCAAATGTCCTTCTTTGTCTTTCATGGATATGCTGATGTGCGCTACTTCACCCTTTGCTTTAAATTTATTCATATCTGCTTCTGCATAAATGTAGGCAGGTTTATCTACCGTTTCAATAATGGAACTAACTACTTGAATACCCTTGTTAAAAGCAACCATTTCCAATTTACCTGCGGTATAAGAGATGTCCCAGAATATAATACCAGTAGCATTATCATATGCTTTTCGATCGCCCACTTTTTTACCATTTAAAAAGAGTTCAGCCTCTTCGCAATTGGTATAACCCACCACTCTTATTTTCTCTTTTTCTTTATAATTCCACAAAGCGGGAGCGTGGGTGGAAGGTTTATTTTCTTGCTTATAAAGATAGGTTCCAACATAGGCCATAGGTGTTTTAGCCCATAATGATTTTCTAAAATATCCTTGAGGTTTTAAATTTCCAGATAAGTCTACTTGACCCGCAGTTGATCCTCTACTAGGCCACTGGCCTGATTCTCCTAAAAAATCATAACCAGTCCATAAAAACTGACCAAGGATAAAGTCATTTTTAGTTACAGCTTTCCATGCATCTAAATCACTTCCGTTTTCACTTCCGTAAAAAATTCTATCAGGGTAGGTTTTATGGTCTGCTTCATATCTAGCTTCTGTATAATTATAACCAACCACATCCAATGCTTTTGGGTAATCGGTTTCATTGGACATGATGGGTGCAGCTAGACCTGCTGTAGTAGGACGGGAAGGGTCAAATTGTTTTACAATCGACACTAGTTGTTTGGCAATAATGCCCATATTCTCCGCTCTGGGTTGAGCAACTAAATGACCTGCTCTGTGCTTTTGACGAATACCTTCTTGATTTAAAATAGGATGTGAATATGGATCTTGAGGATAATCAATTTCATTTCCAATACTCCACATAATTACTGAGGGATGATTTCTGTCACGGCATACCATGTCTTTTAAATCTCTACTACTCCATTCATTGAAAAAAGAAGCACCTCCTTGCAATCCTGGCTCTCCATCATTCCAGCCGGTTAACCATTTGTGCTTAGGATATTCCCATTCATCAAAGGCTTCATCAATCACCATTATACCCATTTCGTCACAAAGATCATATAAGTAGGGTGCTTGTGGATTATGAGACAAGCGAATGGAATTGCTTCCCATTTCTTTCAATACTTTTAGTCGACGTTGCCAAACTTCTTTAGGTACTGCAGCGCCTAGTGCTCCAGCATCATGGTGTATACATACTCCTTTCAATTTTTCAGAGACGCCATTTAAAGCGAATCCTTTATTGGCATCAAAAGATATGGTGCGTATACCTACTTTTGTAATTGTTTTATCTAATGCATCTTTCCCAGAAAATAGAGTCGTCTCCAATGTATATAAATAGGGCGCATCGATAGTCCATAATATTGGATTTGAAAATTTTAGGCTTTGACTTATTTTATTATTATTAGTCAACTGAGATTTAACCATTGTAGAAGCAACTATTTTACCCGTTGCATCCAACAATTCTTGCTTTACCGTCAGTGGAATGATGGCGCCATCTTTACTTTTTGTATTTACAACATTCGTTTCTATTTTAACATTGCTGCTATTTCCTGTTTGTTCAGTGGTATAATAGACGCCCCACAAATCAATGTGCACAGGCTTTGCGTAAACTAAATAAACATCACGGTAAATCCCTGATCCATTGTACCAGCGAGCATCTGCATCTTCGCTATGATTTACTTTTACTGAAATGGTATTTTTTTCTCCAAATTTTAAATAAGGAGTAAGGTCATACATAAAGGAGATATAGCCATTAGGTCTTTTTCCAACATTTATTCCATTAATAAAAACCTCACTATTATTATACACCCCTTCAAAATATACATAAACTTGTTCTCCTTTTTTATCTAAAGGCAGGTTGAAATTTTTTCTATACCAACCAATACCTCCTGCTAAAAATCCACTACAGCTTGAATTTTTTTTACTGGCCACACCCTCTACACTCCAGTCGTGTGGAAGATCTAATACTCTCCAATTGGAATGATCGAGATGCTCTATGCCACCATATTCTATATCCCCCAAATGAAATGACCATTGGTCATTAAAAAGAATCTTTTCTCCAAATCCTTGTGCAAACAAAGCAGAAGTGGCTTGTAGAAAAAATAATAAAATAACTATTGAAATAATACGCGGCTTCTTCATTTTTTTTAAATTTTAGTTGGGTTTAATTATTAGGGAGGTGTCGATATTTTTTTAAGGCGGAGCAACTTCTTATCCGTAAATATTTCTATTCAAGAAATTATTTTTCCATTTTCCTTGAGGGTCCATTTTTTTGGTCAATGCTAAGAAATCATTAAACTTAGGATATCGACTTTGTAATTCAGAAGCAGCTATCGTAAAAAGCTTTCCCCAATGCGGTCTGTAGTGAAAGGGTTTTAATTTTTCCTCTATCAGTGGGAGAATTTTCATTACTTTTTCCGTTTCTGGTTTCCAAGTAAAATGAATGGCAATTACATCTTGTTGATAGGCGGGGCTTAACCAAAAATTATCTGCTGCTATAGATCTTATTTCAGTAACATATAAACTTGGATAAATAATTTTATGCAAACTCTCTACCGCCATAATGGCTTTATAAGCATGCACACGAGGAACAAAAAATTCAGACTGCAATTCTGCGCCATTGCTAGGTGTAAATCCCATTTTGAAATGCGGTAATCTGTCATACCAGGGCCCTGGTACACCCATTTGATCGGTACAGTTAATGGGAGAGTTTACTTTAATAGGATGAAGGTTGGTCGTGGCCGCGGTGGCGCCAAAAAAATTATTTATTTTTTTGGTTGGTTTTGCATCTACTCTTTTCTTTACCCAAACTTGGGTAATATTTTTATCTATCCAGTGGGTGAACATACTTACGGAGTAACCAGATTGATAGATAGCGTCAAAATTTTGTTCTAGTTGACTCATGGGCAGGTTTTCAAAAACTTCCTGAGTCACTTGAAAACTTGGTTGGATGGACAATGCCATTTTGGTCACAATACCCAAGGCACCTAAATTTACAACTGCTCCATAAAACTCAGGATCATTTTTATTTAATTTAATGATAGACCCATCTGCTTTCATTATTTCTAAAGCTTGAACGGCAGTGGATAAATTACCATTCTGGTCTCCAGAGCCATGGGTGGCAGTGGCACTAGCTCCTGCTACTGATATATGAGGGAGAGAGGCTAAATTATGCAAAGCAAAACCTTTGCTATCCAAGTAAATACCAAGTGTTCCATATTTTATGCCTGGTTCAATCCAAGCCAAAGATTGTTTTTTATCAATGCTAATTATTTTATCTAAATAGGAAGTAGAAATTAAAGTAGTTGGTGTATCTGCTACATTATTAAAGGAATGTCTTGATCCCAATGCTTTTCCATTGTTTATTTTTAATACTTCTTTTTGGAGTGCATCAATTGTTTTTGGGAAAACAATATTTTTTGCAGAATAAGCTAAATTTCCGGCCCAATTGGTACCCACGTTTTCATCTTTCATAAGCAAAGGAGAATATAATTTAGAAAAGGACAATCCTAATGTTAAAATACTAGAATTTTTAATAAAATTTTGACGATCCATGAGGTTTAATTTGTGGTAAATTATTTCAAGTTGATTAAGCAATATAAATGTAAACACTTTAATTTTAACAAAATGCTAATCCTTAGGGCTGAAAATTCCAATAATCTATCAATTTAAATGCTTTTTTATCAAAATAGGTGTATTTTGATTGCCCAAAAACAAGTCTATGAAAAAATATTTGATGGTATTTCTTGTGATGCTTTTAAGTGCATCAAATTCTTTTGCTCAACAGGTATCCGCTCCTAAAATTGCGGAGAAGGCAGACTCCTCTAAAGCAGTTAGTAAAAAACCTACCCTTGCAGATAAGGTCAAAGGTCAATCAAAAAATATAGGGCTATTTACCTTGTATCAAGATACAGCGAATGGGAATGTTCAAATGTATATTAGGAAAGATCAACTAGGTAAAGAATTTATTTATGAAAGTTTTTCTATAAGTGGGCCAACCACTTTATTCTTAAACCAAAGCATGCACCGCTCCAACTTAGTATTTAAGATAAAAAAAGCATTTGATAAGATAGAATTTGAGATAGTAAATACAGGTTTATTTTATGATAAAAATAATCCAGTTAGTAAGACTGCTGACGTGGACAAACCAGAAGCAATTTTCTTTTCGGACAAATATGTTATTGAAGATTCTTTAGGATATTTAGTGAATGCCGATGGGTTGTTTTTAAGTGAAAAATTAGATCCAATAAAGCCTAATTTTCCTCCAGGACCAGCTTCTGCCAACATTTTTAATTTAGGAAACTTAAATCTAAGTAAATCTAAATATGCGCAGTTGCGTTCTTTTAGTGATAACACTGATGTCGTAGTGGATCTTTCTTATGACAATCCCAATACGAACAACGATGGTGGTCCAGATGTAGCAGATCCTCGTTATGTTAGAGTGCGCATGCAACATAGTTTTATTGCCATGCCAAACAATAAATTTGTTTCAAGAAAAGATGATCCAAGGGTTGGATATTTTATGTCTGAGCGCAACGACCAAACTAGTATAAGTCCAACTCCCTATAAAGACATGATTCATCGTTGGGATTTGCAGAAAAAAGACCCTGCTGCAGCAATGAGTGAACCGGTTGCACCTTTGGTGTATTGGATTGAAAACACCACGCCTTTTGAATACAGACAAATTATACAGGAGGCTGGAACAAAGTGGAACGAAGCATTTGAAAAGGCAGGTTTTAAAAATGCACTAGAAATGAAAATTATGTCTGATACAGCTTCTTGGGATCCTGCTGATATTCATTACAACGTAATTAGATGGGTTGCTTCTTCACAACCTTCTTATGGTGCCATTGGGCCAAGCTTTGTAAATCCAAGGACTGGACAAATATTAGGTGCAGATATTACCATTGAGTGGTTTTCTGGAAGTGCAACTCCGATTAATGATGAATTGTATAATGGATCTAATGCAGTTCCACTTACTACAATGAATATCCCACATTTGGTAATGAAAGATAATTGTAACCTAGCGAATGAATTGAAAGCGCAATATAGCGCAGGCCTTACCGTATTAGAAGTGAATGGAGCCAGTCCAGAGGAAATAAAATTAATGCATAAGCAATTTTTAACTTATTTAGTGATGCATGAAATGGGACATACATTAGGGCTAAATCACAATATGAAAAGTAGCCAAATGTTGTCTCCTAGTGAAGTGAATAATACGAGCATCACGCATAGTATAGGCACTATGGGTTCGGTGATGGATTATCCTGCTATTAATATTGCATTAGATAAAACCAAACAAGGAGATTTTTATACCACCAAAGCAGGACCCTATGATTTATGGGCTATTGAATTTGGGTATAGACCATTTAATGCTGATGAAGAAGAAGCTGGATTAAATAAAATATTATCAAGAAGCACAGAGCCTTATTTAGCTTTTGGTAATGATGGTGATGATATGCGTGCTGCTGGTTCAGGTATTGATCCAAGAATTAACACCAATGATTTTACAAACGATGCTATTGGCTATGCGGAAGAGCGTTTTAAAATTGTGAATAATTTAATGGGGAAATTAGTGACTAAATATTCTAAAACTGGCAAATCCTATGCGGAATTAAGAGCGAGATATGGCAGTCTTTTAGGGCAAAGAAGAAATATGATTGCTGCAGTGAGTCGATATATTGGCGGTATCTACATAGACCGTTCTTTTCCAGAACAAAAATCAACTGAGAAACCTTATACTCCTGCTCCTTTTGCTATTCAGAAAAAAGCAATGGCCTCATTGGGTAAGTATGTATTTGCGCCAGATGCTTATGCAGCAGACGCAAAAGTGTTTCCTTATTTACAAATACAACGCAGAGGGTTTAATCAAGGTAGAGGAGAGGATTACAAAGCTACAGCTAGTTTAAATGCATTATCAACCACCGCGTTGGATCAAATTTTACATCCAGCCACTTTGCAAAGAATTACCAATACAAGATTATATGGTAATGAGTATGCTACTGCTGATGTAATGAATGATTTGGTAAAAAATATATATGATGCAGATATTAATGGAAGTGTAAATGTTTACAGACAATACTTGCAAAGTTCATTTGTAAAAATGAATGTTCAATTGGTTGCTGATAATTCAGGATTGGATCAGGTCTCAAAATCGGCTGTATATTATACTTTGAAAAAATTAAAATCTAAATTGGCTAATGCCATTATGGGCAATGAAGAAACTAAAGCACATAGGTCGACTTTGATTTTTTTAATTGAAAAGGCTTTGAAAACAAATTAATTTTAAAAGAAAAAGAATGAAAAAATATTTTAAATTAGGGTTGCTGCTGTTTGCTGTATTGTTGACCCAAAAGGCAATGGCTACTATGGAGCCTGAATTTTCTTCACCCATTGAAGGAAGGTGGGATTTAACTGTTAATATGGGCGAAGGTCGTATAGCCGCATCTTGGTTGGAGGTAAGAATTTCTGGGATAAAAACTTTGATGGGGACTTTTGTGGGAGATGGCGGAAGCGCTCGTCCTGTAGCACAGGTTTTTTTTAAGGAGGGGAAGGTGAGTTTTCATATTCCTACGCAGTGGGATATGAGCGATAAAGAAATGTTTTTTGATGCAGAACTTAAAGACGATAAGTTAGTAGGTACCATTCTAACACCAACTGGGAAAACCTATACGATCAGTGGGGTACGTGCTCCTAGATTAATAAGTGATAAAATTCCTGTGTGGGGAAAACCCATCTATTTGTTTAATGGTAAGAATTTGGATGGCTGGCAAGCATTAGGAAAAACAAATCAATGGATTGTAGAAAATGGGGTATTAAAAAGTCCACGTTCTGGTGCAAATTTTAGAACTATAAAAACTTTCGAAGATTTCAAATTGCACATTGAATTTCGTTATCCGAAAGAAAGCAACAGCGGTGTTTATTTAAGAGGCAGGTATGAGGTTCAAGTGGAGGATAGTAAAGGCAAGGAACCCCATAGCATTTATTTGGGAGGTGTTTATGGATTTATTGACCCATTATTTATGATGGCTAAGGAAGCTGGAGAATGGCAATCTTTTGATATTACTTTGGTGGGTAGAATAGTGACTGTGGTAGTCAATGGCAAAACAGTAATTCACCAACAACAAATACCAGGTATTACTGGTGGCGCATTAGATAGTAATGAAGGAGAACCAGGACCAATTATGATTCAAGGGGATCATGGTCCAGTGGAATATAGAAACATTATAATTACTCCTGCAAAATAATTACAGTATACTTATTTTAGTGAGACCGCTTTTATAGCGGTCTTTTTTTATCTTTCAAATACCACTTCTTCATAAGGAACTCTAAATCTTGGACCCCAAACACCTTGTTCTGTTCCTTTGCCTACGCCAATAATCATATTAATTTCTGCTCCTGCAGGAAGTTGTAAGGCTTTTTTTACTCTTACTTCATCAAAGCCTTCCATGGGGCAGGATTCAAATCCTTCAGCAGTAATAGATAACATAAAAGTTTGCGCGGCTAATGCGCAAGATTTATGTACCGTAATTCTTTGATCTGCCTTTCCTCCAAATCGAATAAATGGTTTGGTTAGGCCCATAAAAAAACTAATGCATCTTCTTACAAAAGCAAATACCCCAAATATATCTGAACGGTAAGCAAGTGGCATTAGTTTTCCATAATAATCCAATCCTCTTTTTTGAAGTTTGTTGGGTTCTCCTTGGATGCCTGCTTTTAAGCGGTCATAATTCCATTTTGCTCTTTGCGGCCACAAATCTTTACGTGTAACAAACACTACTATTTGTTTAGCTGTTTTTGCAGCAGACTGTCCTAAACACAAAGCTTCATATTTTTTCTTTTCAGTTTCACTTTTGATCCAATAAAATTGCCAAAGTTGCATATTGCTACTATTGGGTGATAAAATGGCTCTTTCTAAACTTCTTTTAATGACCTCATCTGGCACTTCGACCAATGGGTCAAATTTTCGGTTGGACCTTCTTTTGTTAATAATTTCTTGAAATTGGCTTGAATACATTTATACCTTGGTTTATTTATTTAAATTGTGGCCGATTTGGCTAACTTTATAACCATTTTTTTGACAATTGGTTTAAGCGGCTTGCAAATAAAACTAAAATTTCTCTTTTATGCTAAAAAAAATAATAATCGCCATCAGCCTTCTTCTTGTTTTGGGAATAGGCTTGTCATTTACGCCACCTTTTGCGCAGTTAAGAAACTTTGCCTTATGGGGTAAGCATTCCATACACGACTACAAAACACATCCCACTCGTTTAGTAGCTAGTGGTAATACGCCTCAGTTTTGGCAATTAGATTCGAATTACAATAAAGGAGTCATCCCAGATTCCTTAATGAAAATTATTGATTCAAATGATACTCATGCATTTCTTGTTTTTCAAGATGGTAAGTTATTGTATGAAAAATATTGGGATGGGTATACGCCTAAAACTTTGAGTGGTTCTTTTTCGGCTGCCAAAAGCATGATTTCTTTATTAATAGGCATTGCCTTAGAGGAAGGGAAAATAAAATCCTTGGATGAACCTGTGGGTAATTATGTTCCTCATTTTAAAACCAGTGGATTAGAGAAAGTGCGGATAAAAGATTTATTGACTATGAGTTCTGGTACAAATTATAATGAATTCGACCTGGGATATTTTAGTATGAATGCATTAGGTTATTATGGGGATGATGAAGCGTATATGATTGATAAAATGAAATACAAGGAACCTGCTGGGACTAGATGGGAATACCGAAGTGGAGATACCCAAGTGTTGGGGTTTATAGTTGAAAAAGCTTTTGGAGATAATATTTCAAACTTGGTAAGTGAGCGTTTTATGAAACCAATGGGGGCGGAAGCCGATGCGCTATGGCTTTTGGATGGAGATAAAAAACACGAAAAGTCTTTTTGTTGTTTTAATGGGGTAGCTCGTGATTATGCTAGATTTGGTCAATTGGTTTTGAACAATGGAAAGTGGGGCGATCAACAAATAGTTTCTGAAAATTATGTACAAGCGGCTACTTCTCCAGCCACCTATTTAAAAGATACCTATGAGAATAATAATCCAGTAGATTTTTATGGGTATCAATATTGGATTTTCAATCACAAGGGATTAAAAGTGGCTGAACAAAATGGTTTGTTTGGGCAATACGTATTCATTATTAAAGACAAAAATGCTGTGGTAGTAAGATTGGGTGAATCCAAAGTGATCAAACCGATACATCATTTTCAGCCTGAGAATTTTTCTTATATAGACGCGGCCTTGTCTGTATTAAAATAAATAAGAGTTTAGTTACATTAAAAAAGCCCCCTGATTACTCGGAGGGCTTTTTTAATAACGTAAAAATATAATTAGTATTTATTTAAAATAAATCCATTGCTTTTGCAAAATAGGTAAAAGTGCCTGGAAGTGCTAGCCAGAAAAATTCTCTTTTAAAAATGATTAAGGCCACTAAAATTACAGTCCATGTAAAACAAATTGCCCAGTATTTTTTTGTGTTTTTTTGTGCTTCCATTTTTGCAGTTGATATAAGTTTTAAAGAAGATGTTTTAATTGAGTGCAAATATACATTTTTTTGGTTTATTATTTACCGGTATAGGTATATTTTAAGTCTACTTTCCATCCTGATATTGTATTGATGACTTTAATTTGATGGGGAACTTTATCTAATGAGCTTTGGTACTTAATAATTGTTTGATTGCTATCCAAGGCCTGAACTTCACTAATTTGAATTGAGGCTTGCCTTAATTGCTGCCTGCCTTCTTTGTCCAATTCGAAATAGTGGGCGGAAATGTCTTTCATGAATTTTTGATTCTCTTTGCCTTCCAATAGGTAATAATTGGCTTTCTTGAAATCACCTTGGTTGCAGTTTTCTAAAAAATACCTGCCTCCATCTAAGGCATTATCTGCCATTTCTTTATTAGATAAATTGCTACAACCCAATTGAAGTGAGAAGAGAATCATGGCCACTAAAGCCTTTATGCTATCTTTACCAATCATCCTCAAAGTTAAGCCAAATTATAATTCCTAAAACCCTGTTTTTGTATAATTGGCATCTTGGCTGCTTTATATTAATTTTACATATAATAAAACGGGTCAAAAATGAAAAAGTTATTTCTATTGGTGGGTCTTTATTTAGTGATTCAATCGAAAGCACAACAAAAGCATCCTTCCTTTATGCAACAAGGCAATATCTATGAAGTAAATATTCGTCAATATACCCAAGAAGGAACCTTTAATGCATTTGCAAAACACTTGCCAAGATTAAAAGCAATGGGTGTGCAAACGGTTTGGTTTATGCCCATTCAACCTATATCAAAGGAAGGAAGAAAAGGAACATTAGGTTCTTATTACGCCGTTGCTGATTATACTGGTATCAATCCAGAATTTGGGAACTTGGAGGATTTTAAAAAATTAGTCAATCAAGTACATGCATTAGGGATGAAAGCAATTATTGATTATGTACCCAATCATAGTGGTGCAGATAATAAGTGGTTAACAACGCATCCCGATTTTTATGAAAAAGATAGTTTAGGAAAACCTACCTATACCGCTGATTGGTCAGATACCCGCGAATTAAATTTTGAAAATGTGGAAATGCAGGATAGCATGATAAATTCGATGCGTTATTGGGTAAATAATACCAAAATAGATGGCTTTAGAGTGGATGTAGCTTGGGGAGTGCCTACCAGTTTCTGGTATAAGTGTATTGCTTCCTTAAAAAAAATTAGACCCTTGTTTTTTTTAGCGGAAGCGGATGATGCAGCTTTGCACCCAGCAGGTTTTGACGCAACCTACACTTGGAGAGAATACAATATCATTAAAGATATTGCAGCAGGTAAAAAGGGAATAGCCGCATTAGATTCTATGTTTAATATGATTGATACTAGTTTTGTAAAGGGTGCTTGGCGCTTGTATTTTACCAGCAATCATGATGAAAATTCATGGAACAAGGCCGATTATGCCACCATGCCTGGTGCGATTCATGCACCCTTTTCCATTCTGTCTCAAACTTATAATAGAACCTTGCCGCTAATCTATAGTGGGCAAGAAGAGCCCGTTTTAAGACCCATTCAGTTTTTTGAAAAAGATCCTATGCCCTTTAGCAAATATGAACGTGCTTCTTTTTATAGTACCTTATTGCACTTGAGAAAATCCAACAAGGCATTTGGGGAGGAAGCGAAATTTAGCAGACTAAAAGTGAATGACCCAGAGGCAGTAATGGCTTATGAAAGAGTGGCCGAAAATGACCAAGTGGTGGTGGTATTAAATTTATCCAACCAAACGCATCAGGTTCAATTAGAAATAGATAAAGGGCGCAATGGGTATAAAGATTTGTTTACTAAACAAAATGTTCAAAACATAAATCAGTTTGAATTATTACCTTGGGGTTATAAAGTATTTGTTAAGACTAACCCGGTTGTTAAAGTACAAAAATAAAATATGACTAAAAAAGAGCTAGTTGAAAGTATTAAAACAAAGCAATCCTATTTATGTGTTGGGTTAGATTCCGATATTGAAAAGTTGCCAAAAGGGTTTTCTAAAAATGCGCAAGGGGTCATTGATTTTAATAAAGCCATTATTGATGCAACTTCGCCTTATTGTGTAAGTTATAAAATCAATACAGCATTTTATGAAGCTCAAGGGGTGAAGGGTTGGCAAGCCATGGAAGAAACCTTAGCGCATATTCCAAGTACGCATTTTACCATTGCAGATGCAAAAAGAGGAGACATTGGAAATACATCAGATCAATATGCAAAAACGTTTTTTGAAGTATTGCCTTTTGATGCCATTACGGTAGCTCCTTATATGGGCAAGGACAGTATTGATCCATTTTTAGCTTATACCAATAAGTGTACCATTGTGCTTGGGCTTACTTCCAATGAAGGAAGTAAAAACTTTGAACAGCAAAAATTAGCATCTGGTCAATTTTTATATGAATCAGTTTTAGAACAAGTAGCATCATGGGGTACAGCAGATCAAATAATGTTTGTGGTAGGAGCAACTAAAGCAAAAGAATTTGAAAGTATAAGAAAAATTATTCCAGCACATTTTATATTAGTGCCAGGGGTGGGTGCGCAGGGAGGAAGTTTAGAAGAAGTTACTAAGTATGGAAAA
>CANHLZ010000045.1 GCA_947461595.1 Bacteroidota bacterium
CCAAGCCGATGATGCCTTTGGTAAGTTGATCACTGGGTGCTAAAAATCCACGTCCTAAAACCTGTCTTGGGACAATGGTAAATCCTGCGACTACAGCAGCAGTGGTTTTTAAAAATCGACGTCTACTATTTTTTTCTACTGGTTTCATATTTTGATATTAATGAAAAAAATTATTTAATACTAGAATTTGATTTTGGAAATTGAAAAATGATTTATCTCCTTCAGCCATTTATACTTCGCTTTCCATAGCTAAATTTATTCTTTTTTACTTAAATTTGGTACAATACCATTATTTATAAATTATTGTTATGAACGAAACGCATTTACATTTAGAAGAGCATTTGCAAAGCAGTGATTTACTTACCGATATTGTTATTGGTATGAGTGATGGACTTACGGTGCCCTTTGCGCTCGCTGCGGGCTTAAGTGGCGCTGTACAAGGGAATGTTAACTTAATTTGGATTGCAGGCATTGCAGAAATTGCTGCAGGCTCTATAGCCATGGGTTTAGGTGGTTTTTTGGCAGGGAAAACCGAACAAGATCATTATGCGAGCGAGTTAAAAAATGAATATTGGGAATTAGTACATAAAAGAGAGGTAGAGATAGAAGAAGTTCGAAAGGTTTTTTTAGCATGGGGCTTAAGCGCAAGCACTGCAGAAGAAGCAACTCAAGAAATTATAAAAGACGATAAGCGCTGGGTAGATTTTATGATGAAACATGAACTTGGCTTAACCGAACCGGATCCTAAAAGAGCAAGAAGAAGTGCATTCAATATTGGCTTTAGTTATATTGTTGGAGGTTTAATCCCTTTAACACCCTATTTCTTTGTAGACAGTGCGATGGAAGGACTTAAACTATCTGCAATGATCACCTTGGTATGCTTATTTATATTTGGCTTTTTTAAAAGCAAAATGACAGGAATTAATCCATGGTTGGGTGGCTTAAAAGTCATGATGATTGGAGCTTTAGCAGCAGGTACTGCATATATTATTGCAACATTGATTCAAGCTGCATAATGAATTAAGCATATTATAATTGTGTAGTTTTTACATAGTAGTATCCATCCACCCCCATTAAAAAAATAGCAATAATAGGCATAAGTATACCCTTTAAATTCACTGGGAAATGGTTTATTCGGCCTGTTAGTAAGAAAATAATTGTGGGTTATTTTGGAAAAAAGGCTAAGATTATTTAGCTTGAGAGTACTTAAACCAAATCACTTAAACCTTTTATTTATGAGCCAACCTATTAATGCAAATCGACTGTTCTATGCAAGTTGCTTTGCACTTATCACGACTGCTTTTTCATTCAGTATCCGTGCTGGTATTTTGACACAGTTAGGAACGGAATTGAATTTGGACACCGTTCAACTAGGAACCATTAATTCAATGTGGTTTCTTGGATTTCCAATTTCTATGATTTTAGGTGGAATTTTTTATACTTCCATAGGGCCTAAATTTATCATGCAAATTGCCTTAGTAGCCCATACCATTGGTATTCTATTAACCCTTTATGCTACAGGTTACAGTACTTTATTAGTATCTACCTTATTTATTGGACTTGGTAATGGCTGTACCGAAGCAGCTTGTAATCCAATGATTGCTGATTCCTATTCTGGTATTCAAATGAACAGCAAATTGAATCGTTTCCATATGTGGTTCCCAGGTGGAATCGTAATTGGCTCATTGGTGTCAAAATTCATGACAGATGCTAGCTTTCATTGGCAAGCACAAATTTGGATTATTTTAATTCCAACTATTATTTATGCCATATTGTTTTATGGACAAACTTTTCCAAAACCGAGAATTGTAGAAAATTCTGTGTTAGCCAACTTTAAAGCGATGTTGAATCCTTTATATTTATTCATGGCAGCTTGTATGGCTTTAACGGCTATTTCTGAATTTGGGCCACAACAATGGGTAGGACCTATTCTAGCCAAAGCAGGTGCTAGCCCAATGTTAATATTAGCCTTAGTAACAGGATTAATGGCGGTGGGTAGATTTTTTGCCGGCCCATTGATTAAGCAATTGAATACTATGGGTGTATTGCTTGGCTCGGCTGTATTTGCCCTGGTTGGTCTGTATATGATGAGCACTATGAATGGACCAATGCTTTATGTAGCTGCACTATGTTATGGCTTAGGCATTTGTTATTTCTGGCCTAATATGCTTGGATACATTGCTGAAAATTTACCAGAAACGGGTGCTCTTGGTCTTTCTATCTTAGGTGGTATTGGAATGTTTTCTTCTTCCATGTTCCAACCTATTATCGGAGGCTGGATTAAAGATAATAAAGCGGTGGCAGTAGCAAGCGGTTTAGCAGGAGATGCTGCTGATTTAGCTGCTGGACAATCTACTTTATCCAATATACTACTTTTCCCAGCTATTTTAATTGTTGCTTTTTCTGGGTTGTATTTTTATGGTAAAAAGAAACAAGCTGCTTAATTAGTTAAGTGCGATATAAAAAAGGAGTCTCGATTATTTGAGACTCCTTTTTTTATAAAAATTTTTTCAAAAATATTTAAACTAGTTTTATAATGGGTTCTTTTAATGTTAATATCAATGAATCATTTTATTAAAAAAATATCGATAAGCCTCCCGCTGTGTTTAATATTGGTGGCCTGTGCCAATCATGAAAATAATATAAATGCATCCTACATCGATTCTGCTAAAACAAAATGTATCGAATATACTTTTGATGAGCAATATTATTTAGAAACCATTTATTATGATCGCGATGGAATTTTGATTAAAACAGTTAAATACGACGACTTAGCGCGATCTGTAATTTATAATGTATGCAATAAAAAAGCGGTCAATTTAAAAGCCAAGGAAGGGTATTAGTAGCTTTAAAGATTATAGCATATGCATGACTTCGTCTAAATTTCGAATAAATTCTTTTGCGTTGTGCTTTGAAAAAATAATAGGCGGCTTTATTTTAAGAACATTATTATAAGGCCCATCTGTCCCAATTAAAAAACCACGGTCCTTCATTTGCTCAACGATTAATTTAATTTCTTGGGCAGCAGGCTCTTTTGTTATTCGATCTTTAACCAACTCTACTCCTATAAAAAGTCCAGCACCTCTTACATCTCCAATGAGCTTATGCCTATTCATTAATTCTTTAAAACCATTTAATAAATCATCTCCCACTGCTAATGCGTTTTCTTGTAGTTGTTCTTTTTCTATAACCTCTAATACGGCTAATCCAGTGGCCATCGAAACTGGATTTCCTCCATAGGTATTAAAGTATTCAATCCCATTATTAAAACTATTGGCTATTTCCTCTGTTACAATTACTGCAGCCAATGGATGACCGTTTCCAATGGGCTTTCCCATGACAACAATATCTGGCATTACTTCTTGAAGTTCAAATCCCCAAAAGTGACTACCAACTCTTCCAAAACCTACCTGTACTTCATCTGCAATACACAAACCTCCGGCTTCTTTTACAAAAGCATACACTTCTTTTAAATAATTGGGGGGTAAAGGCATCTGACCCCCAACGCCCAATAAGGTTTCACAAATAAAAGCGGCAGGGGCTTTACCATTATTTTTTAGCTCAGTAATAATTCTGTTTACATCAGCTGCATATTTTTCTCCAGCTCTTTTATCTTCATATTGATAGGGTCCTCGGTATGTATCGGGATTCATTGCTTTATGTATCCAGGGCATTTTACCCAAGCCTCCATTTCTATCAAATTTATACGGACTCATTTCAATGGTAGCAGTAGAAGTTCCATGATAGGCATTTTCTAAAACTATCACGTCTTTTTGTTTTGTACAATGTCTGCTTATTCGAATAGCTAAATCATTGGCCTCACTACCACTATTGGTAAAATAGCAAACTTTTAAATGTTTAGGCAACTTAGCAGTTAATGCTGCTGCGTATTGATTCAATTGCTTATTTAAATAACGTGTATTGGTATTTAAAGTAGCTATCTGCTTTTGCATCGCACGTACAACAGTTGGATGACAATGCCCAACATGACTTACATTGTTCACGCAGTCTAAATACGTATTCCCTTTATCATCATATAAATACTGTAAAGCACTTTTATCTATTTTTAAATGTTGCTCATAACTTATACTTAGATTTCTACCTACATGTTCATGCCGATGCTTTTCCAATTTTTCATAATTATCCTTATGATTGATGACAGCTGGATAATTACAACTCATTAGAAATTCATTTTCAGCTTTAATGGGATTTATTTCAATTAAATAATACAATAAATCCCATGCTGGTTTTTCGGTAATAAAATGATGTTCATTGTTACTGTCAAGGGAACTATTATAGGCAGATTGGGTAAGACTAATACACAACCTTGCTGTAATCAAATAATATAAAATACTTAATTCTTTTTCTGTTAAGGGATACATTTGGTGGTACCCTTTCACCACCTGCCTGGCTGCTTCTAGGGGTTGTGGATGATTAAGCATCGCATAAGTACAAGCCACTGCCACATTGTTGATAAGCGCAGTATACACCATATCACCAAAGTCAATTAATCCAACGATATCATTTTCGCGTACCAATACATTGTAATCATTGGCGTCATTGTGCGTATAACTATGTCTGAAGGAAGAAAGGGTTGGAAGAATTTCTGTTTCAAATTGTAAAATAAAATAATCAACGATTCTTCTTTTTTCATGGTCCTGAATACAATTTAATTTATAACTAGCATCCCTAGCGGTACTGATGTCCCAGGTATAGTGCCGATGCATTCCTGTATGTTTAAAATCAGCTAAGTTTTTATCCATTTTACCTAAAAACTTTCCTAGATTAAGATGTAATAGATCCGTTTTGATTGGAGCATCTACCCAAAAAGTACCTTCTAAGTAACTTAAGATTCTTATATAATAAGTTTTGTCATCTACACTTAAAGCTGTTAAGGACTGTTGCTTTTTATTTAAAGTGTATTGTTGTAATTGTAAAGCAAGCTCACTTTTGGATAAATGCTGAAGAATTTTTATTTGAGCGTCTAAAAAATAAAAATCATGTTGGCTATTGGATAATTTCAAAACATATTTTTTATCTGCTTTATCGGCTAATAAAAAATTTAATTCATCATATCCGTTTAATACAGATGCGCTTACCTCCATTCCATAATAATTGGCAACAAAATTTTCTATATCACCTGCACTAAAAACCATTTTATTAATTGATTTATTCTTTGATAAATTTCACAATAGCATTTGCTACTGCATGGGGGGATTCTTCCATTGGAATATGCCCTACTTTTTTTAGAATGACTAATGTATTATTCTTTATATCTTTTTGAAATAAATAGGCATCTTCTACTGAAATCAATTGATCTTCTTCGCCCCATAAAATGAGCGTGGGCGCTACAATGTTTTTTATAGTGCGCACATCTTGTATCGATTTGTTTTGAAACAAGGACAATGTAGCACGTCTATTTCCTTCACGTAATAACATTTCATGGTATCTAGTGATGGTTGTCTCTGTGATTAATGTGGGGTCATAAAAAACAGTTTCTAAACTTTTTTTAATCAAAGATTTTGGGGTGATGAACAATAATAAATTATTGATGATAGGCATATTGGCTATTTTAAATCCTAAACTTCCTTTTTCGTTTTTTATAGGATAGCCCGCAGCATCAATTAAAATAAGCTGACTTATTTTATTAGGATGTGCTACTGCATACTGCCAGGCAATGGCCCCACCTAAGGAATTGCCTCCTAAAATGCATTTATTGATATGGAGTTCTCTTAGAAAAGAGTCTAAAAAATGGACATAGTAAGGGGATGCGTATTTGTTTTCTGGACTGGGTCCTGTGAGGCCAAAAGCAGGTAGATCTAATCGGATGATTCTTTTATGTGTATGGGTCAATAATATATTTACTAAAGAATCCCAGGTATGCAATGAGGAAGAAGTACCATGAATCAGCACAATTGGTAAGCTATCATATTGGTTGCCTTCGGACCTGTAATGTACCTGCATGCCCATTAAAGGCATAAAGGAGGAGGAGGTGTTGGTATATTTTTCTTTTAGTTTTTCAACGGGGATGTCTCTTTGCCCGAATACGCTTAACCCTGCGAGTAGCAGCACAAAAAAGCCAATAGCAATATAACCTAATGCTTTAATTGTTTTTTTCATGATAGCTATTTTTTTAATGGTTCTTTTAAAATAACCGTATCTGAGGGTAAATTTTCAGTATGGTAATTTCCGAAATTAATTTTTGCTTTGGGAAATGTTTTTTGAATAATCAAAGAATCTTTATTAGTAATACTTGTTTGCCCAATATACAATTCATTTATATTATGTAAGCCTTTCAATTGAATTAATCCTTTTAAGGTAATTTTTGTTCCTACTAAGTTTAAATAATGAAGCCGTATTAATTTTTGAAAATTATTTAATTGAATGTCTGTAATGCTTGAATGTTCGATGCTTAATTTTGTTAAAGAGTCGCAGAAAGAAATACTATTAGCAAGAGAACTAGTAAAATTCATCCCAGGCATTTTTAACCAAACAATATTAGCACTCACTGTTTTAAGGAGGTTGTCAATGGTATCATTAGTTTTTATTACATTAAAAAAATTGGCCGTTAAGTAATTGGAATTAGCGGCTACATTTAAAATAGTAACCCCCAATTTCGTTAAACCATTTAGACTATTTTGATTGGCTATTTTAATTTCTTTTGTAGGAACATCCTCCATTATGGAAGGCTTCGTGGAATTATTTTGAAGGCTAGCTAAAATGGGTATAAGCGTTGCAGGCTGTGCTAGTTCTTTCACCTTTTTATCAAAATAACCACCTGAATTAATCCACCATTCAAGTAAAACTCGCTCTTTTTCTGTTATTTGAGGTTTTCCCTTGGGAGGCATATGTTTTTCATCTAAAGGATCTAATATAATTCTTTTATATAGTTCACTTTTTAAAGCGTTGCCATTATGAATAATAATGCCATCTTCTCCACCTTTTAAAATCCACTCTTTGCCGTCCAATCGTAATTTCCCTTTTTGTTTTATTTGTGAATGACAACCATAACATTTTTCTTCTACGATGGGTTGGATGATATCGGTATATAAAACTGCTTCTTGTGCATTCGTAATACTTGGCTTTACTTTAACTATTTTGCTGGCAATGCCCCCTTTAGTCAAATAACCCGCTCCATGGGTAAGGGTGCCACCAAAATGACCAGTCAATATGATTACAATTAAAAGTGAAATAGAAACCCATTGTAAAAACTTTTCTTTTTTCTTTTTTGTAAAAAATACACCAGCAATAGAAAGCACAGCAACCAGTATACCCAACCATTGATGATAGAATAAAATTTTCTCATCATATTCTCCACTAGTGGATAAGGCCAGCCCGCTTATACAAGTTAAGATGGCTGATAGTGCACCTATTAAGTAGGTAAAAGGAACTATTTTTTCAAAAGAAGTATATTTTTCTTTTTTAGAAAGCCAATGTATTAA
The DNA here is from genome assembly GCA_947461595.1 of Bacteroidota bacterium. Classification (GTDB taxonomy): domain Bacteria; phylum Bacteroidota; class Bacteroidia; order Chitinophagales; family Chitinophagaceae; genus Sediminibacterium. The sequence goes on from CANHLZ010000045.1 coordinate 7,443, forward strand.
AATGGCAAAAAGCAAAATACCAATTGGTAAATGAACCAATAGGGGATGAAAATGCCCAACTAAGTTGATAAGACTATCCAATGTGTTTTTTTTACTAAATTAACTTTGTTGATACCTTTTTCTTAACAGCTGCATCATGTATACATTAATCTCCCATTGATTAGATAGGGGTTGTTGTGTATAAGGCATAGTAGGCATATAATTGGGTGGACCAAATTCTGTTAAGAAGGTCATTTGATGAGCACCATTTTTAATTTTCATTTGCACCACGGCATCCCACCACTCAAGATGTCGCTTTACCGTTGTTTCCCATTCGGGTGCCCGCGGATCATTTACTTGAGGCCCTTCTGCATGTCCAACACGTGCATGTATATGCCCGGTCCTTGATAATGCCAATTGTACTGTATTTTCTTGGTCATGCAGTAAGGATTCATGCACATTGCACCAATGTGAAATATCTAAAGTGATGTTAAGCGCTTCATTTTTTTCCATAAACTTTTTTGCATTGGGCGCCGAATACAACATTCTAGAACGATGCGTTTCGTGGTAAATTGGAATGCCTGACTTTTTGGATTGTTCTATAGTAAACGCAATTATTTCATTATTCACTTCAAAAGAAAAATAATCCTTACCTGAATGACAATTCACATACAAGGGAGTTTGCTTTGTATGTTGAAGCAAACTATTTAACATGTTTTTAAAAGCAGCTATATGTTTTGTTGGTTCTTCATCACCTACTCCACACAAAAATCCAATAGCTAGCTCATGTTTTTTTAAAGCATCAAACAAAATATCCTGATTTTTTTGCTCCATAGGCCACCACATTTCAATACCATCGTATCCGGCTTTTTTAGCTTGCGCACAAAAAGCATCTACGGTTCCTTCAAATCCCCAATTGGTCGCTAAGATGATTGGTTTAAAATTATTGGGCTGCATGTTGGTAGTATTTTTTGCTTTTAAATATTCTAATGGAGCTAAACTTAACGCTGCTATACCAGTTGTATTGGCTAAAAACTTTCTTCGATCTATTTTCACTTGGTTTAAATTTATTTAAGCAATTATTTCATTAATTACTCTTCCTTGCACATCTGTTAATCTGAATGGCCTTCCTTGAGAATTATAGGTTAATTTTTCATGATCAAAACCCAATTGATTTAATATAGTGGCTTGCATATCGTAAGCGGTTACTTTTCCACTAATGGCACTGTATCCAATTTCATCGGTTTCTCCAAAACTACTGCCTTGTTTAATTCCTCCTCCAGCCATCCAAGTGGTAAAAGCTTCTGTATGATGATCTCTTCCTTTAAATGGTAGGGTTTTGCCATCTCTATTTTCTTGCATAGGGGTGCGTCCAAATTCACCACCCCATACCACCAAGGTTTCGTCTAATAATCCCCTTTGTTTTAAATCTAATAACAATGCAGTTATTGGCTTATCTACACTTCTACATTTATTTATTAATCCAATATCAACTGCATTACTTAAGTCTGTGCCATGACTATCCCATCCCCAATCAAATAATTGTACAAAGCGGACGCCCTTTTCTACCAATTTACGCGCTAATAAAACATTGTTGGCAAAACTTGCTTTACCTGGTTGTGTGCCATACATTTCATGAATATAAGCAGGCTCATCATTAATATTCATTACATCAGGAACAGAGATCTGCATTTTAAATGCCATTTCATATTGAGCCATTCTTGCAACAATTTCAGGATCTTTGAATTCATTATAAGTTAATTGATTCGCTTCATTAATAGCATCTATAGAAGCTTTGCGCATATCACGATCTATCCCTGCAGGATCTTTTAAAAATAAAACTGGATCTCCTTCATTGCGACATTGTACCCCTTGATATACGGAGGGTAAAAATCCATTGCCCCAAACACTTTTACCTGCATCTGGATTGTTCCCTCCAGAAGTAAGTACCACAAACCCAGGAAGGTTGCTATTTTCGCTCCCTAACCCATAAGTGACCCAAGAACCAATACTAGGCCGACCTAAACGGGGCGACCCTGTATGCATTAATAGTTGAGCAGGCCCATGATTGAATTGATCAGTCTGCACTGCTTTTAAAAAACTTATTTCATCTGCAACTGTTGCTAAATGAGGAAGATTGTCTGATATCCATGCACCACTTTGCCCTCTTTGTTTGAATACCGCTTGAGGGCCTAACATTTTGGGTACCCCACGTATGAATGCGAATTTTTTTCCTTCCAATAAACTTTGAGGACAATCTTGACCATCTAATTTTAATAAGTCCGGTTTAAAATCAAATAATTCTAGTTGAGAAGGCGCACCCGCCATATGTAAATAAATAACTGATTTTGCTTTTCCAATAAAATGGGGCGCCCGCGCCATTAAAGGGTTGGTATTGGTAAAGTTATTGAAGCTATCCTTGTTGCCCAACCAATCACAACCTTGTAACATTGAGCCCAATGCCATTGCACCCATTCCGGAAAAACATTCTTTAAAAAAATAGCTTCTTGTTATTTGTTCGGTGGTCGCAATGGTGGCTTCCTTAATTATCTTTTTATTTTCTTTACTCATTCTATGTCTATTAATTTTTTGTCAAAAATTCATCGGTATTCAATAAAGCGGTCGCTACCATTACTAATGCTGCACCAGAAGGACCTGCTTTTTTATTGCCTGTGATTTGTTGAATGCTTAAACTGTCTTGGCTATATTTTGTAAAAGCGGTATTGTATAATTTTTCAAAAACTTTTTGTTTCTCTGGGGATATAGATTTATTAAAGGCCAATTCATAACCCTTGCTTATTTGTTTGCTGGCGTTTTGCGGTACTATTAATTTAATTCTTTGCGCAAAATGTTGCGCGGCTTCGATGTATACAGAATCATTTAATAAGTTCAATGCCTGTAATGGCGTGTTGGTTCTTATTCTTCTTACCGTACATACTTCTCTGCTTGTTCCATCAAAACTAATCATAGACGGGTAAGGTGCAGATCTTTTTAAATAGGTATACAAAGCTCTTCTGTATTGATTTCCATCTTTACTTAAGTTCCAGGTAGCCCCATTGTATGGCGACCTCCAAACACCTTCGGGTTGATAGGGCATGACACTGGGACCATACATTCTTGCACTTAATATTCCACTAACAAACAGTGCTTGATCTCTAATTTGTTCGGAAGACAATCTTATACGTGGGCCTCTTGCATAATATTTATTAAATGGATCTTTCGCAACAGCGTCTTGATCAAATTTTGAGTCTTGTTGATAAGTGGCACTCATCACCATTTCTTTAATAATCTTTTTCAAACTCCATTGATGCTTATTCATCAACTGATGAGATAAATAATTTAATAAAGATTCATGTGTTGGTGCAATACCTTGTGTGCCCAAATCCTCTAATGTTTCAGCAATGCCTTGTCCAAACAATTGCTCCCAAATTTTATTGACAATGGTTCTGGAAGTAAGTGGATTTTTTTTGTCAGTTAACCAGATGGCTAATCCTAGTCGATTTCTTGGGGCACCTGCAGGCAGTCCTCCTAAGGAAGCAGGCACATCAGCTACTACTTCTTTTCCTTTCACCAACCAATTACCCCTATCAAAAACATTCGTTGTTCTATGTAAATAAGATGGGTTCTCCAACATAATAGGCGTTGCAGTTATTTTATTAGAATACAATAAGGAATCAAAATTTTGGAAGGCCATTTCATAGCCGGGCATTCCTTTTCCTGGGAATGGATTGGTAAAATGAAACCAATCAAATTGAACTCCACTTTCATCTGGTGATTTTAATTGGGGGTTACGGTAGGTTAAATAAAAGGAGTGTCTTCCAAGGGTTTGAGGGATAGCAATATTGGCTATTTTCCAAGCACCTTTAGAATTTTCAATAGGTATATTTTTTACTAGCTCCCCATTGGCAGAATCTAAATGAATTTGAAATTGACCACCGGACTTCCAACTGATAAATCTATAATACAATTGAGTAAAGCCAGTTAAATCGACACTTTTAATTCTAGCAGATCCATTATTTCTAAATTGCAACCACTTGGTGTCTGCTAAAGCGCCGTTTTTTATTTCATCTGTGACCAAGGAGTTAATGGCCGGTTGCCCCGTTTTAATAAATTGAATAATCTCCTTTTCTCTATTGGGCGCATTTGTATGTAACCAATTTTTTAAAGAAATTAATTTAGTACTGTCTGTATTATGAAATTCTTTTAACACTGGATATTCAGACCAAGTATCTTCATCGCGTGTATTATTAAACAAGGCTAAAAATTTATAATATTCATCATGTCTAAATGGATCGTAAGGATGACTATGACATTGAACACAAGCAAAACTAGTTCCCATTAAACTTACCCAGGTGGTATTGACCCTGTCTATTACAGCCGCTGTTCTAAATTCTTCATTATCACTTCCGCCTTCATCATTGGTTAAAGTATTTCTGTGAAAAGCAGTGGCAATGTATTGTGCATCGGTAGGATTGGGTAATAAATCTCCAGCCAATTGTTCGGTTAAAAATATATTATAGGGTTTATCTAAATTAAATGCATCTATTAACCAATCACGGTATCTCCATATATTTCTACCATCATCTTTTTCAAACCCCTTGGTATCAGAGTATCTGGCCATATCCATCCACATACTGGTCCACTTTTCACCATACTGCGGCAAGGCTAATAAAGCATCCACTAATTGTTCAAATGAATTTTCATTCTTACTTACTAAATATTTTTTTGCAATTTCATCTGGCGCAGGCATTCCAATTAAATCCAAACTTACTCTTCTTAATAGCGTTGATTTATCAGCTATTTCAGAAGGGATTAATTTTTCTTGATTAAGCTTTTCATATATAAATGCATCTACATTAGTTTTTATCCATTCAGGTTTTCCCAATAGTCCAAAAGGACCTTTTCTTACATTGGGAATAGGCGTTTCTTTTACAGGCACATAGGCCCAATGATCCCCCCATTCAGCACCTTGATTGATCCACTTAGTTAATAAAGCAATCTCTTCATTATTTAATGGAGGATGTTTATAAGGCATGCGTTCTTCAGGGTCCTTTAAATAAAGACGCTTAATCATTTCACTATTGCCCGCATCAAAAGGAATGATGGCCACTTTCCCAGATTTATTTTTTGAAAGAGCGTCAGATCTAAATAATAAACTAAAGCCACTTTGTCTTTTTACTCCACCATGGCAGGTAATACATTTCTTATTTATAAGCGGTTTGATTTGTGCATTAAAATCAACTTTATTATTGCTAACAAAATAACTAGAGATAACTGTCACTAAAATAATAGAAGAAACCACAATCCAATATGCCATTGGAATTTTAATAAAACGCATTTGTACTTGTTGTTTGTAAATGATTAAGTTATTAAGTTATATCATTTTTTAGTAATTATCAACTCTAATCCAAATATTTAAAAGCCATTGACTTATATATTTTCAAAAATTAAATGTTAAGAAAAACACAAAATTTGATTTAGTGGAAAAAAATATTTTAGATCTTATAATCTGACTATCAATACGTTAAAAATCAATATTGACTTGATCTTTCGACATGGGATTTGCTATTTATATAATACATGATAATATTTTGTAATTTTTATATACCGAATTGCATATTAAAAACCAAACCAAACCAATATGAAAAAAATCTATCACCAAATCCTTGATTTCCCACAAATGGTCAATCAAAAGGTTTTGAATGCGCAGTTAAATGCAGCAGTTGATAATTTCGATTCTCAAAATGGGGTAAGATCCTATACCAAAAGTATCTATCAGATCTCATCAATTGTGGTGTTTATTATTATGGAAGTAGCCATTATTCATGGCGCCATGGCTTATTTTACAGGCGCTACGACTACAGGGCTTGCAAAATTAGGTAGTGTACTTACTACTATTTTGCTTGTTTATTCTGCATTCCCCATTGCACACATTATTAGAGCCAGAGGGGAAAGCCTAGGAGCTTCTCACAATGGTATGGTAGGTTTTATTTTTAAAGACTTAGTAACCACCAATATTAGAATATTGGGCGAAGTGGCAGCAGTAGGTGCCTTTATTGGTGCATGTTGCTTTACTTTATCTTTTGTATTTGATAGTAATTTATACAACGCTATTACTGAAGTACCTTTAAGTGGAATTAGTGGTGTTGCTGGATTGCCTATGGAGGGATTAACCAATCTATTTAGTGCTTTAAAATTAGATTATCTAACAAGTGTATTAAATGGCTTTGCATCCTACAAAATGTCAGGTACTCAA
>CANHLZ010000046.1 GCA_947461595.1 Bacteroidota bacterium
ATTATTTTCTTCCACATATTTTTCAATCATTTTTACAAAAGGCTTACCATACTTAATGGCTTTCCCTTTGCTCACTCCCTGACATCTTTCCAATTCTTCTAAAGTAGTAGGATACAAAGTAGCCATATCCTGTAAAGAAGTTTCTAAAAAAATAACAAAGGGCGGTAAGGCTATTTTCTTGGCTTCTGTTTGTCTTAAACTTTTTAACATTTCAAACAACACATCGTCCGTGGTGGCCGCTCCATCAGGATCTTCCTGCTCATCATCTTCTGCATTGGCATCATCAAACACATTGTTCAATACAATTTTAAAGCTAGTAGGTTTCTTTAAAAACTTATGCCCCTTACTAGTTATTTTCAACAATCCATATTCTTCAATGTCTTTTTCAATCATCGTATCTAACATGGCTTGGCGTACCATGCTATTCCAAAATAAATTATCATATTCTTTTCCAATTCCAAATACGGGCAATTTTTCATGTCTATACAAACCAAGTTGTGGAGTATATTCTCCTGCTAAAACCTGAATGACATAATCTGCAACAAAGCGCTCATTTAATACTTCAATCACTTTCAACAATTGTACTAACTGCTCTTTGGCTTCAATTTTTTCCTTTGGATTTAAGCAGTTATCACAATTACCACAATTCGTATCTTCCCAGCTTTCGCCAAAGTAATGCAATAAACTTCTTCTTCTACAAGCACCGCTTTCTGCAAAAGCAACTGTTTCATCAATGAGCTGCGCTCCAACTTCTCTTTCATTGAGTGGCTTGTCTCTTAAAAAATGTTCCAGTTTAGAAACATCCTTATGAGAATAATATAAAATACAATTCCCTTCTAATCCATCTCGGCCAGCGCGGCCTGTTTCTTGATAATAATTTTCTATCGACTTGGGAATATTAAAATGTATTACAAATCGAATATCTGGTTTGTCAATACCCATTCCAAAGGCAATAGTGGCCACAATTACTTGAACGTCCTCATTCAAAAACTGATCCTGTCTGTCTGCCCTTAATTTTTGATCCAAACCGGCATGGTAGGCCACTGCTTTTATTTTATTGGCTTTTAATAAGTCAGCCAACTCTTCGGTTGTTTTTCGATTGAGTGTATAGATAATACCGCTCTTTCCTTTATGTTGTGAAATATACCTTACTATATGCTTAACGGTAACTTCTTTTTTTACTTTGGGTTGTACTTCATAATATAAGTTGGCTCTGTTAAAAGAAGAAATTAAAACTTCCGGATCACGCAAGGCTAAGTTTTTTACAATATCACTTTGTACTTTAGGTGTAGCCGTAGCCGTTAATGCAATGATGGGCACGGTTGGATTTATTTCTTCCATCATTTCTTTTAACCTTCTGTATTCGGGCCTGAAATCATGGCCCCATTCTGAAATACAATGCGCTTCATCCACTGCAAAAAAAGAAACCTGTAAGTCGCTAAAAAAATCTAAGTTTTCCTGCTTGGTTAAAGTTTCGGGGGCCACATATAATAATTTGGTCTTCCCACTTAACAAGTCGGATTTAACTTCTTTAATTTGCCCCTTATTTAAAGAAGAATTTAAAAAATGGGCGACTTCATCATTTTCGCTATACCCTCTTACTAAGTCAACTTGATTTTTCATTAAGGCAATCAAAGGGGAAACAACGATGGCACATCCAGGAAGCATTAAAGCAGGCAATTGATAGCATAAACTTTTTCCACCTCCTGTAGGCATAATCACAAAAGTGTCTCTTCCACTTAAGAGGGACAAAATGGCTTTTTCCTGAGTTCCTTTAAATGCTTTAAAACCAAAATACTGCTCCAAAGCGCTCAAAATGGCTGGTAAACTAAAGGAGGGTTCCTTTTTAGTAGCGGCTGGGGCTTTCTTTATGGTTTTTTTGGTGGTCGCCATTTGTAATTATCTTAAAATCAGCTATTTCAGTGTAAGTTGGTATATAAGTTAACGAAAATAATTCACTATTGTTTAAACTAGGTCAACTATTTTTAAATAAATAAAGCTTTTCGAAAAATAGAGCGTCAATGTCAGCGAAACATTAACTTTGCTCCTTCTTATACCGCCTATGGACCAAAGAATTATTTCCATTGCCAACAGAACGCTTGCCGTTGAATCGGAAGCTATAAATGGTTTACACGCTCATGTTAATACTGCCTTTGTGGAAGTAGTAAAAGCTATTTTTTCTACAAAGGGTAGACTGATAGTAAGTGGAATTGGCAAAAGCGCCATTATTGCACAAAAAATAGTAGCCACTTTAAACTCCACCGGAACTGCGGCCTTGTATTTACACGCAGCCGATGCCATCCATGGAGATTCAGGCATCATTCATCCAGATGATATTATTTTAATTATTAGCAAAAGTGGCGAAAGTCCTGAGATCAAAAATTTAGTACAGCTTATTCAACAGTTTGGAAATACATTAGTGGCCATGGTTGGCAATACGGAAAGTTATTTAGCAAAAGCAGCTAAGTGGATTTTAAACACCACGGTAGCCAAAGAAGCTTGTATACATAATCTAGCACCTACTGCTTCCACCACGGCTCAAATGGTCATGGGTGATTTATTAGCCATGTGCTTAATGGAAATAAAAGAATTTAAAGCAATCGATTTTGCTAAATTTCATCCAGGTGGAAATTTAGGAAAAAGACTATCGCTTACTACTGGACAAATGGCGCAGGTAAATCCGAAACCATCTGTATTAAATACAACTTCTTTAAAAGAAGTGATTCTAACTATTTCAAAAAACAGATTAGGTGCAGCTGTGGTATTAGATGAAAAAGAAAATGTCCTGGGCATCATTACCGACGGAGACATTCGTCGTATGTTAGAAAAATACACAAGCTTACAAGATTTAACAGCTGCCCATATTGCACATGCCGCCCCCGTTACCATTAGCCCAAACGCATTGGCAGTAGAAGCTTTAGCGGTAATGGAACATCACGATATCAGTCAATTAATTGTAGCATCTGATAATAAATATTTAGGCATGATACATATTCACGATTTAATGAAAGAAGGAATTTTATAAATTATTAGCGCTTATGCAAAATAAACATCATTATGTGGCCATCATGGCCGGCGGAATTGGAAGTAGATTTTGGCCAATGAGCAGGACAACCTATCCCAAACAATTTTTAGATGTTTTAAATACAGGGAAAACTTTAATTCAATGGACCTACGAAAGATATTTGCCATTCATTCCTGCCGAAAACATTTTCATCGTTACTTCTATTGAGTATGTCGACATTGTAAAAAAGCAATTGCCTCAATTGCCTGAACAAAATATTTTAGCGGAGCCTAGTAAAAAAAATACGGCGCCCTGTATTGCTTACATTTCTTTTAAATTAGCTCAAATAGATCCTAAAGCCACTTTTATAGTAGCGCCAAGTGATCACCTCATATTAGAACAAGATAATTTTCAAAAGATTGTAGAAAAAGCACTTGACTTTGTATCCAATATCAATGCCTTAGCAACCTTAGGCATTAAGCCCACTAACCCTAATACAGGATACGGTTATATTCAATATGAAGGCTTAGAAGTGAGTAACGGAGTGTACAAAGTGAAAACATTCACTGAAAAACCAACACAGGAAATTGCAGAATCATTTTTAGCTAGTGGTGATTTCTTATGGAATGCGGGGATTTTTGCATGGAAAGCAAGCACTATCCTAAAAGCTTTTGAGAAGTACCAACCAGAAATGTTTGAATTGTTTGATCAAGAAAAAGTAAATTTCAATACTGAAAATGAAAAAATAGCTATTGAGAAAATATATCCTCAGTGTACTAATATTTCTATTGACATTGCCATTATGGAAAAAGCGGACAATGTATATGTATTGCCCTCCGGTTTTGGCTGGAGCGACTTAGGCACCTGGAATAGCGCCTATGAAAATATGGAAAAAGATTATTTCGGAAATGCAGTAGCCTCTGATAATGTGATTGTGATTGATGCTACCAAATGCATGATCAATGCACCTAAAGATAAATTAGTAGTAGTGCAAGGCATAGATGATTTTATTATTGTTGATACAAAAGATGTTTTATTGATTTGTAGCAAAGAAAAAGAGCAATCCATAAAAGAATATGTGGCTGAAGTAAAAAGACACAAGGGGGACAAATACATTTAGATTCGCTATAAATACTTACCTTAGTCTATCCAACCAATGCTAAACAATAATCACTTTTATAAATGGCTACAATAATTACTGGTACCGGCAGTTACATTCCTGGAGTTGTAATTTCAAATAACTCTTTTAAGGAGCATAGTTTTTACGGAGAAGATGGTGTACAAATAACTACTCCTAATGCAGAAATATTTGAAAAATTTAAAGACATCACTGGAATTTATGAAAGAAGATATGCGGAGAAAAATGTAAATACTTCCGACCTAGCCGCCAAAGCGGCTGAATTGGCCATCAAAGATGCAGGCATTGATCCTGAAACCATTGATCAAATTATTGTAGCGCATAATTTTGGAAACGTAATGGCCGGCACCATCCAATCTGATACTATTCCTGCCATTGCTTCTCGAGTAAAAAATTTATTAGGTATTCGTAACCCAAGTTGTGTGGCATATGATATTTTATTTGGTTGCCCTGGTTGGATACAAGGGGTGATTCAGTCGGATTCTTTTATCAAATCAGGGTTAGCTAAAAGATGTTTGGTGATTGGTGCTGAAACATTAAGTCGTGTTGTTGACCCACATGATAGAGATAGTATGATTTTTAGTGATGGCGCAGGGGCTTGTATAGTTGAAAATTCAACAGATGCACAAAGTGGTATATTAGCAAGCAGTGTTCAAAGCCATTGTGTGGATGAAACGTATTTTTTATACTTAGGCAAGTCTTATCACCCTGAAGGAGAAGAAGCAACTAGGTATATCAAAATGAAGGGGCGTAAGGTGTACGAGTATGCTATTAAAAATGTGCCCTTGGCTATGAAAGAATGTATTGAAAAGGCAGGTGTTGATATTCATGATGTGAAAAAATTTTTTTTGCATCAAGCCAATGAAAAAATGGACGAAGGTTTTATAAAAGCTTTATTTAAATTATACGGTATCAAAGACATCCCTGAAAATGTAATGCCTATGAGCATTCATGATTTAGGCAATAGCTCGGTCGCTACCATTCCTACTTTGTATGATATGGTCAAACACGGAAAATACAAAGAGCATCAATTAAATAAAGGCGATGTAGTTATTTTTGCATCTGTTGGTGCAGGCATGAATATCAATGCCATTTGTTACAGAGTATAAGTGGATACTTTGTATTAAAAATAAGTTTTAAAAAGATAAAAAGAGAATCTCCCAAGTACTCAGTATTCCTGTTTATTAATACCCTCTAACATTTTTCCCTTCGATATAATTTTTGAAGGCTTTGTTACAAACTTTATTGCCGCCTGGGGTTGGATAATTGCCTGTAAAATACCAATCGCCTGTATTGGTAGGACAGCACTCATGTAAGTCCTCAATGGTTTGATAAATAACTTCCACCGGAATTTTAATATTTTCAGGTGTAATTAATTCCGCAATTTTAACTGAAATATCTTCGGGTGTAAAGGGCTTATACAATTGACGAACCACATTCTCTGTATGCAATTCATTGGAGGCTTCTAATTCCTTAATTTTTTGGTACACTTCGTCAATTACCTTGGTCATGCCCTTATCGTTAAGTAAGGCAATCACCGCTCTAAAGGCAATAAAATCGTTCATCTTACTCATATCAATACCATAACAATCGGGATACCTTATTTGAGGTGCAGAAGAAACAACAATAATTTTTTTAGGTCCTAAACGAGACAACATTCTTATAATGCTTTCCTTTAAAGTGGTTCCTCTCACAATACTGTCATCTATAATGACCAAAGTGTCTTCGTCTTTTCTAACGGTACCATAAGTAATGTCATACACGTGTTGCACCATTTCATTTCTGTTGGTGTCCTCGGTAATAAAAGTGCGCAATTTCACATCTTTAATCGCAATTTTTTCCTGTCTAATTTTGCGATTAATCATGGCTTCCAATTTTTCAGGATCCACCTCTTTACCCCAACTTAAAATTCTTTCTACTTTTATTTTATTGAGGTATTCCTCCATGCCTTTAACCAAACCATAAAATGCCACTTCGGCCGTATTGGGGATATAAGAAAAAATGGTATTTTTTAAATCGTTGTTAATTCTTTCTAAAACAATCTTACTTAAATGATTGCCTAAGGCAATACGTTCTCTATAAATTTTTTCATCGCTTCCTCTCGAAAAATAGATTCTTTCAAAAGAGCAAGCTCTTCTTTCTTTGGGCTCAATTATTTGTTCGATACTATATTTCCCTTCATCATCAACGAGTAAAGCCTGTCCTGGCATTAGTTCTAGGACTTCGTTTTCTGCCACATTAAAAGTAGTTCTTATGGCTGCCCTTTCGCTAGCTGCAACAATAACTTCGTCATCAATATAATAATAAGCCGGTCTAATACCATTGGCATCTCTTAAAATAAAGCTATGGCCATTCCCTACCAAACCTCCAACAGTGAATCCTCCATCAAATAAAGGCACTGCTTTTTTAAGTGCATCCGCAATATTTGGCTTATTGGGATTGATCGTTTCTTCCAAAGTCAAGAAATGATGTATTACTTCCATCATCGCAGCCAAATCACTTTCTTTTTCAAAAGGACCTGGATCTAATTTAATATGTTCAAAAAGCTCATCTGTATTGACTAAATTAAAATTACCTGCTAAGGCTAAATTTTTTCCAGGTACTAAGTTTCGCTTAATAAAAGGATGACAAAATTCAACATTGTTTTTTCCTTGGGTGCCATAACGCAAATGCCCTAATAAAATTTCCCCCATAAAAGGCAAATGACCTTTCATTAAACCAGGATGCTTGGAAATATCAGGTTGAAATTTCTCCAGCTCTTGGATTTCTAATCCAATTTTATAAAATAAATCGGCAATGGGTTGTTGTGCATTACTGCGCAATCTGTATAAAAAAGGATTACCTGGTTCAATATTTAATTTAAGGGTAGCCAAACCAGCCCCATCCTGTCCACGGTTATGTTGTTTTTCCATCAAAAGGTAGAGCTTATTTAATCCGTAGGTAACCGACCCTCTTTTTTGAAGATAATAAGAAAGTGGCTTTCTAAGTCGAATGAAGGCTAGCCCACACTCGTGTTTGATTTCGTCGCTCATGATGGAGTTTAAGGAGCTACAAATTTACAATAGTTCGGTATTGTTTAGTCTTAAGTAGTAAAAAACTTTTCAACTAAGCGCCTGCAATAAAATAAGGAATCTCAATCAATAAAAGGTCGGATCCGGCCGCGGCCTCAATGGAAACAGCTTCTACCCCGCTTATTCCAAGAGCATCCCTACGGCCAAGCTGCTGGCCCCCAATAGTACAATTGCCCTCCATACACATAGCGTATAAGCCCTGTCCTTTCTGATGTAAAGCATATTCAGTAGTAAAAGGCTTGATAAAATGACCCAAAGACAACCAAGCATCTTGATTAATGAATAAAGTATTGGGATCATTGGGTGAAACAACAGTTAACAACTGGTCTTCTCTATCCTTAGGATGAAAGGATTTTTGATCATACCTAGGGGTAATATTACGCTCCTTAGGGAAGATCCATATTTGGAATAATTCAACTCTTTTGTCTTTATTGGGATTTACTTCACTATGTTGGATGCCGCTTCCTGCACTCATAATTTGCACATCATGCTCCTTGATAATACAATCGCGTCCGGTGCTGTCTCGGTGGTGCAAGTCCCCAAATAAAGGGATAGTAATAATTTCCATGTTATCATGAGGATGCGTTCCAAAGCCCATGCCTTCATCAATGGTATCATCATTCAACACTCTAAGTGCCCCATAATGAATTTTCTTGGGATCATGGTATTGTCCAAAACTAAAACTATGGTAGGTATCTAACCAATCAAATTGAACATGCCCTCTTTCCTTATTAGGAAATGATGTTATTTGCATAAAATATTAATATACTTTTTCAGTGGCCATTTCAGTAGCCACTTTGTTCCAGTCTTTTAATTCCTCACAACTTTGGTAGTCAGCGTCTATAAAAATATAAAAACCTGGCACATTCACTTTAAACCATGTCTCTAAAGCTTTTGATTTTTTAACATCTAAAGCTCTTTGTGAAATCTTGTTATAGTCTTCTTTTAAGTTTTCTTTATGCGGTACTGTTCTTTCTTTGAAATAGACCAATCTTACGGTCTTTCTGCCACGCTCATCTGCAAACACTTGTGGTTCAGAAATATCGCCCGGTTTCATATTTTTAATCAACATCACCATGTCTTTATCTAATTGATCAATGTTTACATAGGTAGATCCGTCACGCCCAGTAACTGCACCACCACTAAATTTGCTTTGATCGTCATCACTATTTTTATTGACTGCTTCTCCAAAAGTCATTCTACCAGCAATAATTTCTTTTCTAAGGCTATCTAAAAATTGTTTGGTTTCTTTAATCTCATCGTTGGTAATAGGAGGAATACGTAAAATATGTTTTACGACAGCATCATCCCCAGATCTTGAAAGGAGTTGTATAATATGATAACCAAATTTCGATTTGATGGGCGCAGAAATTTGACCTTCTTTTAATCTAAAGGACCCAGACATAAATGCTGGATCATAATTGCGTTCATTTCTATTTAAACTAAACTGCCCTAAATTTTCTTTAGCGCTAGGATCTTCAGAATATAATTTAACCAATTGATCAAAGGTATTAATACCTGCATCAATTTGTTTTCTATAGCCAAGCATTTGTTGAATCACGTATTCTTCCACATCTCTATTAGCCTTTGGATGCATGACCAAAGAAATAACCTGCACCTCGCTTTCGTACAAAGGCAAGCTATCTACATTTATTTTATCATAATAGGCCTTTACTTCATTGGGGGTGATTTTTATTTTATCAACAATTTTTTCCTGCATTTGATCGGCTAATCTTTGTTCTTTAATTAAAGAACGAAAATCCTCCTTTAATTGAATAACCGATTTTTGTGCTATTTCTTCTAAAGCTTCTTTGGATCCAAATTGTTGAATATAATTTCTAATGCGGCTATCAATTGCATTCTCTACTTCTTCTTCTGTAACGTTAATGGAATCTTTTTGCGCTTGCAAAACCAATGCCTTACGAATTAATTGCCCCTCGATAATTTGACAACCAGAAGGGAAAAACACATTTTCTTGTCCTTGGGCTTGTCTTTTATAATCGGCAATAGCATTTTCAATATCGGATTTTAAAATAAAT
Organism: Bacteroidota bacterium; assembly: GCA_947461595.1. Classification (GTDB taxonomy): domain Bacteria; phylum Bacteroidota; class Bacteroidia; order Chitinophagales; family Chitinophagaceae; genus Sediminibacterium. The sequence continues at coordinate 9,253 of CANHLZ010000046.1, forward strand.
TTATCGCCAACGGTAGCTACAATTTTATCTGCCAATACTTTTTTTATTTGCGCTTTCGTTTGAAAAGAGCTTACTAGAAAAGCAAAAGAAAAAATAACCTTAAATAATTTCATCAATATTTTTATTATTATACAAAATTCTGCTACTTAAAATTGACTTCCAAATAGTAAATCTTAATTTTTTTATAAAGTACGTTTAACTTCTTCTTCTTCAAAAGCTTCCACAATATCTCCTACTTTTAAGTCAATAAAGTTTTTAATAGTTAATCCGCATTCCATATTAGAAACCACTTCCTTGGCATCGTCTTTGAAACGTTTTAAGCTACCCAACTCTGCGCTTTGTCCTTCGCCTTTAGGATACTCCACAATACCATCACGAATAATACGTATTTTACTATTTCTACTTAATTTACCATCTAGTACAAAACATCCTGCTACTGTTGCTTTGTCAAACTTGTACACTTCTCTTACTTCTACGTTGGCCACAATTTTTTCTTGAATCTTTGGCTCCAACATACCTTCCATCGCGCTCTTAATTTCATCAATGGCATTGTAAATGATAGAATATAATTTTATCTCTACCCCTTCTGTCTCAGCCAACTTATTGGCTTGCATAGAAGGTCTTACGTTAAAACCAATAATAATGGCGTCAGAAGCAGCAGAAAGTAATACATCCGATTCAGAAATTTGTCCCACTCCTTTTAAAATAACTCTAATCGCAATTTCTTCGGTAGATAATTTTTGTAAGGAATCACTTAAGGCTTCTACAGAACCATCCACGTCTCCTTTGATGATAATATTTAATTCCTTGAAATTACCTAAGGCCAAACGACGACCAATTTCATCCAATGTAATATGTTTTCTAGTTCTTAAACCTTGCTCTCTTAATAATTGAGCACGTTTAGTAGCTAATTCTTTCGCTTCCGCTTCGTCTTCAAAAACTTTAAATTTCTCACCCGCTTGTGGTGCTCCATTTAATCCTAAAATTACCACTGGTGTTGAAGGAGGTGCTACTTCGATACGCTGATTACGCTCGTTAAACATCGCTTTTACTCTACCATAATATTGACCCGATAAAATTAAATCGCCCTGACGTAAAGTTCCATTTTGAACTAATATCGTAGCTACGTAACCGCGGCCTTTATCCAAAGAAGCTTCAATAATACTTCCTGAACCTTCCCTGTTTGGATTGGCTTTTAAATCTAATAAATCAGATTCTAAAATAACTTTCTCTAATAAAGAATCAACATTCAAACCTTGCTTAGCAGATAATTCTTGGTTTTGGAATTTACCACCCCAAGCTTCTACTAAAATATTCATTTGAGATAATTGCTCATAAATCTTTTGAGGGTTGGCGCCGTCTTTGTCAATTTTATTGACTGCAAAAATCATTGGCACATTCGCCGCTTGCGCGTGACTAATAGCTTCCTTGGTTTGAGGCATCACTGCATCATCAGCAGCCACTACAATAATCGCGATATCAGTTACTTTGGCACCACGCGCACGCATCGCTGTAAAGGCTTCGTGACCAGGTGTATCTAAGAAAGTAATAGCCTTGCCATTTGGCAAAGTCACTTCATAGGCACCAATATGTTGAGTGATTCCTCCTGCTTCTCCAGCTACGACATTAGCATTACGTATATAATCCAATAAAGAAGTTTTACCATGATCTACGTGACCCATAATAGTTACAATAGGAGGACGTTCTACTAAGTTGGCTAAATCTTCCGCTTCCTCTTCTTCATCCATTTCTTCTGCATCTTCTAATCCAACAAATTCTACTTCAAATCCAAATTCACTTGCCACTAATTCTATTACTTCCGCATCTAAACGTTGGTTAATAGAAACCATGATGCCTAAATTCATACACTTACTAATAATATCAGCAAAACTTACATCCATCAAACTTGATAACTCACTTACCGTTACAAATTCTGTTACTTGTAATTTATTATCTGTTACTTCATTGGTTTCATTTTCTGCAGCTTCATCTCTTTTAGCACGTCTGTATTTTGATTTCAAGCTTTTTCCTCTTCCACCGGCACCCGCTAATTTAGCTTGCGTTTCCTTAATCTTATCTTGAATTGCTTTTTGACCAATTTCTTTTTGCTCAGCTGTTTGAGGTGCGTTTCTGTTGCCACCACGAGAACCCCCTTGACCTGGCCTTGCGCCACCACCTGGTCTTGCACCACCGCCTTGGCCTTGATATCCACCACCTGGTCTTGCACCACCGCCTTGACCCTGATATCCACCACCTGGTCTTTGTCCTCCGCCTTGCGCAGCTCCTTGTTGAGTTTGATTTGGATTGCCCCCTTGAGAAGGAATGCGCTTACGTTTGCGTTTTTCTTCTTGACTCATCGGCTTAGGACGGGTATCACTATTAGTAGGCAAATCAATTTTGCCCATTACTTTTGGACCTTCTAATTTTTTTGTTGCAATATTTTCAATTTTTCCATGCACATTTTCAGGCGCAATGGAATGATCTACTGGAGCAGCTTTTTCTTTAGCAGGGGCAGGCTCTTCTGTTTTTTTAGTAGATTTTTTTGCGGGAGTTTCTTTGGCAGGTTTTGCTTCTGCTTCTTCTGCTTTTTTTGTTGTTTTTTTAGGTCTAGTAGAAGAATCGATTAAAGAAAGATCTAATTTATCTACTACTTTAGGAGATTCCAATTCTGGCGAAGCCAGTTTTGTTTTCTTAGGTTTCTCTGCTTCTACTTTTACTTCTTCCTTTACTTCTGCCACAGCAGGAGGCCATGCCTTATTTCCAGCAGGCTTTGCTTCCACTTTAGGCAGTTCTACTTCAGCCACAACAGACTTTTTAGCCTTGTCTTTATCGGCCACAGCATTTTTAGGTAATTCTACATGGTCTGCTTTATTTCTAGCTACTTTATCGCTTTGAAATTCTGCTTGCAGAGAATAATACTGATCCTCAGTTAATTTAGCTGTAGCCTTTAGGTCCTCTTTGGGAAAACCTTTTTTCACTAAGAATTCAATCAAGGTATCTTGACCGATGTTGAACTCTTTAGCAGCTGCTAACAATCTTGGTAGTTTCAATTCTGACATTCTGTTGTTTTTTGCTCCCGATTTATCGGGAACGAGTCACCTAATACAAATATATTTCAAAAATCAAAGGTTATTCACCTTTATCAAATTCTTCTTGTAAGATTCGACGCACATCTGCAATCGTTTCTTTCTCCAAATCGGTTCTTTTTTCTAATTCTTCAGCCCCTAAGTTTAATACGCTTCTTGCCGTATCGCAACCCACACGCTTAAATTCGTCAATGATCCATGTTTCAATTTCATCGCTAAATTCATCCAAATCAATATCAAATTCATCCACAATTTCTTCGTCTTCGCGGTAAACGTCTAATTCATAGCCGGTTAACTCTGAAGCCAATTTAATATTCACCCCTCTACGTCCAATAGCCAAAGAGACTTGATCTGCTTTTAAATACACATCAACGTGCATTTTTTCGGAATCAATATTCATATAACTAATTTTAGAAGGCGTTAAAGAACGTTGAATTAATAATTGCGTATTGGTCGTAAAATTAATCACATCAATATTTTCATTTTTTAATTCTCTAACGATACCATGAATACGACTTCCTTTCATACCTACGCAAGCACCCACTGGATCAATACGATCATCAAAAGATTCCACTGCCACTTTTGCACGCTCTCCTGGTTCACGCACAATTTTTTTAATGGTGATTAAACCATCAAAAATTTCAGGTACTTCTATTTCTAATAATTTCGCCAAGAATAAAGGACTTGTTCTTGATAAGATAATGACTGGTGAATTATTTTTCATATCCACTCTTGCGATAACCGATCTAATATTTTCTCCTTTCTTGAAAAAATCTTGTGGGATTTGCTCCGTCTTAGGCAAGATTAATTCATTGCCTTCCTCATCTAACAACAAAACTTCTTTCTTCCATACTTGATAAATTTCAGCGTTGATGATTTCACCAATTCTGTCAGAGTATTTTTTTACCAAAGCAGTTTTTTTCAAGTCGTTGATACGAGAAGCCAATGTTTGCTTAGCCGCTAGGATGGCTCTTCTTCCGAAGTCTAAGATGTCTACTTCCTCTAGTAAATCTTCCCCTACTTCATAATCGGGTTGAATTTTTATTGCTTCAGAATAGGACACTTCCTCTAATGGATTGTCTACATCGTCATCGTCTCTAATTTGACGACGACGAATAATTTCAAGGTCACCCTTTTCAGCGTTTACAATTACATCAAAGTTTTCATCGCTACCGTA
>CANHLZ010000047.1 GCA_947461595.1 Bacteroidota bacterium
ATGATGTTGATCATCTTCTGCCTCGGCTCCTTAGGTAATGACATGTATACTAGTTTTTATAAAATTTTTAAAAAATAAAATTAACGTCCTTGCATGGCGATAATCATATTGCCATATACCTGATTTAATTTGGTTAAATTATCAGCAAGCAACGCAATTTGCTCTTTCGCTCTAATGGCATCTTGCGCCGAGCTGGACATGGCGTTAGAAGCTTCTGCTAGTTTGCTATAATACGTATTCATGGCCTCCATGCTTTTACTCATCATTTGAAATTGTTCATTTAAATCCTTCACTCCATTCGTAGCCAAAGCAAAACTTCCTAAGTTAGTGGACACCCCTGCTGCTGCATCTTTAATGGACCCCAAAGCAATGGCTGCATCTTTTGTATTGTGTGTAAAATCTTTACTTGATTTAGACATATCTGCTAAATCACCTAAATACATTGCGGTATCATTCAAGCGCTGAAAACTATTGCTTAATTTTTCAAAAGCAGCGCCATCTAATTTAGCAGCTTCCAAATGCGACATCACCGAATCTACTGCGCCAGCCTGAGGTGCATGGGTTGAGTCACCCACTTCTGGCGGTGGTAAAAAAGCATAAATAGTAAAAATAACGGCCTCAGTGATAAAGCCAAGTATTAATGCATAATCTGCCCATCCAAGGTGTAATATTTTAGCCAAAGTTGCAATAATAACAACAGCTGCTCCCAATGAAAAAATTACATTAATAATTTTATTGGTTCTTGGGGAAATGGTATTTGACATTTGGAAAATTTAATAGTTTTAAATAAAAAAAATGATATGATTTATTTGGGACTTGGAGCCATTGACAATACACATCTAAATCCAATATAAGATTTAGCCGTATCTTGGTACTCGTAATTTCTAGTACTAACTTGACAATTATAAGCAATGTCCTTCCAAGAGCCTCCTCTAATTACTTTACGTTTCATTAAAATAGGATCTTCCTCTTTTGCATTGTATTGCATATCAGGACTAAAATCTCCTACAAAATTATACCCACCTTCATAAAAAATGGAACTGGTCCACTCTGCCACATTTCCAGCCATATCAAAAAGTTTGTACCCATTTTCTGCGTAGGTTTTAACCTTGGTGGTATAAATATTATCTGCTTTAGAATTTCCACCAAAGTAATCGCCTCTACCTGGTTTAAAATTAGCTAATAAACGCCCTTCCTTTGTTCTTGTATAAGGTGATCCCCAAGGATACATGGCATTTGATTTTGAATTACCTCTTGCAGCATATTCCCATTCTGCCTCTGTAGGCAAACGAAAAATACCATCAATTTTTGCATCCGCACGTCCAGGTTTTCCATTGTAATAATCACTATTATTAGTTCTCCAATTACAAAAAGCAGTTGCCTGTTTCCATGTAACACCAACAACCGGATATTCATTATAAGAAGGATGAGAAAAATACATTCTTGTTAATGGTTCATTGTAAGAATAAGAAAAATCACGCATCCACACTAAGGTATCAGGATAAACGGGTTCTTCTTTGGTAACTAAAAAATCACTTAACGGAAGTTCTAAAGATCTAGAAGCCAATGCCGCAGCTTTCAGATCTATAAAAGAATATTTATAAATTAATTTTGTTGGATCTATACCAATTTTACCTTTGTAACGATTGTCAGGACTCAACAATAATTCATTTAATTTCTCAATAACCGCTTTACTACTTAGATTAATTCTTTGTGCTCTTCCCCAATCCACTTTAATGGTATCCTCCGTTTGATTGATGCCTCCAAGGTATACCGCTAAATATTTTAAAGAGTCACTCACATAATTTACAAATTTTCTATATTGTTCATTGGTAATTTCTGTTCTATCCATCCAAAAGCTTTGAACTGATACCAATTTTTTTCGATTCACCATGGCCATGTCAATTTGTTCATCACTGGCGCCCATATAAAATGAACCACCTGGGATAAAGATTGTATGGGCTGGATCTGAGTTTAACTTTGGACCACCTTTATTGGATTCAAATGCCATTATCAACAAGGACCCAATCAAGATACTAAGTACCATGAGGGGGAATTTTAAAGGCAACTTATATAATTTTTTTATCATATCTTTTTTTTAACCTACGACCTATTCTATCTAGAACGTAAAAAATGGGATTAAATTACATTTTTTAATAAAATATTTTTCATGATTTTAAAGCAGAAAGCATTGATTTCCACCACTTAATTAAGGTTTGCAAATTATAACATTAGTTGTTAGATAATTGCTAAAAATTCGTTGAGATGCCCTATTGGCTCCGAACAGGTATTATTCTTACATATAAAATATTGATTATCAATAGTTTGTTTCCCGATTGTCATTACAATATTTTCTACCTCTGTTTCGGTAAAAAGAATCAAATGGCAGGGCAAAAACTTTGCTAAAACCAAAGGTATATCCTTAGTAATATGCGATCCCACCGAAACTAATTCTGTACATCCAGCTGCTAATTGGCTAAAGCTTTGTGCCCAATAACTATAGGAATTGGGATATTGTAGCATCATTTTTTTCATATGCGAAATCATTTGCTCGGCTTGACGTACCCATATAGTTTGATCAAAAACACTTCCTAAATAAATTAAATTGGTACACATGACTGCATTGGCACTTGGTTGCGCTCCATCATACAATTCCTTTTTCCGAATAATGATGTCTTTTTGATAGGCTGCTGTATAATAATAAAAAATGGATTCTTCATCTAAAAAATGAATTTGAACATATTCGGTCCATAGCTTTGCTTTCTCCAAATAATTAGTTTCTCCAGTAATGATTTGCAGTTGAATATACGCTTGGATTAAAGTAGCATAATCTTCTAAAAACGCATAGGCTTTTTTATTCCCTTTGGTATTGGTATGATAAAAATAATTTTCTGATTCGTTGTATAAATTCAACTCTAACCATTGCATGGTAGCAATGGCTTTATTTTTAAATTTTTCTTCTCCTAATGCACCATAGCACTTACAAAGCGCAATCACCATTAAGTTATTCCAGGATAAAATAATTTTATAATCTAAAGCGGGTCTTATTTTTTTTCCTCTTTCTGTAAATAATATTTTTCTTGCTTTTTGGAAAGTGACAATACTCCCCTCTTCCATAGAATTTTGGGTCCATAAAATATTAGTATGCTCCCAATTACCTTCCTCTTTGATTTGATAATAAGAACAAAAATCTTCAAAAATTTTGGAATCAATATGCGCTTTTATTTCTTCATAGGTCCAAGTATAATACTTCCCTTCTACCCCTTCACTGTCCGCATCCAACGCGGCAAAGTAACCGCCGGCTTCATTGGAAAGCTCCCTATCTAAAAACTGAATGGTGTCTTCTATCACCATTTTATAATTTTCTTTTTTGGTAATTTGATAGGCTTCTGCCAACACCGTTAACAACAAAGCATTGTCATACAACATTTTTTCAAAATGAGGCGCTTGCCATTGCACATCGGTACTGTATCTTGAAAATCCTCCGCCTAAATGATCATAAATCCCGCCCTGAATCATTTTGTCTAAAGATCTTACACCATGTACCATCGAAGCTTCATGATGATTGATATAAAAATTTCGAAACAGCATTTGTATGGAGAATGTTTGTGGAAATTTAGGCGCAGTTCCGAAACCACCCCATTGCGTATCGGCATTTTGTAAAATTCTATTCCCAATTAATATTAGTTCTTCTTTAGTGGCAAGAGGTTCATTTAAATTGTCAATGGAAACATGGCTATTCAATAAAGCTTTGCCTGTTTGTGCAATGTGATTGGTTAGATTTTCTGATTGCTCAATTAATTTCTCAGGTTGATGTACATAAGCTTCCTGTACACTTTTTAACACCTCCATCCAAGAAGCCCTTTGATGCATAGCAATAGGTGGAAAATAAGTGCCTCCAAAAAATGGTTTCCCATTGGGCAATAAAAAAATATTTAAAGGCCACCCACCTGCTCCTGTCATGGCTTGCAATGCATCCATATAAATATGATCCACATCGGGTCGTTCTTCTCTATCCACTTTAACATTGATAAAATGAGTATTCATGTAGATGGCTACTTCCTCCGATTCAAAACTCTCTCTCTCCATTACATGACACCAATGACAGGCAGCATAACCAATACTTAATAAAATAGGTTTATTTTGTTTTTTGGCAAGATGAAAAACTTCTGCTGACCAAGCGATCCAATCCACCGGATTATGCGCATGTTGTAATAAATATGGACTGCTCTCGTGTATGAGCTTATTGGTAAATAAAGGATTTGCATTCATGGAATGCAATTTATTTATTTCTTTTTACTATTGGAGGAAAGAAATTGATCCAAGCCAGCGATCATACTTGGAGTTTGAGGGCTAGGTACCTTTATATGTAAATTCAGGCCTGCGTCTTCCACCGCCTTACAAGTGCTAGAACCAAAAGCCCCAATGGCAGTTCCATTTTGTTTAAAGTCTGGCTTATTTTGAAACAAACTCTTTAAACCACTAGGTGTAAATAAACAAATCACATCAAAATTATGCTCTACCAATACTTTTTTGATATCACTGAATTCAGTACGGTACATGTAACCAAGATCAAATTCACATTCATGGTCTTTTAGCCAGTTCACAATCTCATTGTCTTGCTGATTTTCGCTACATACATACAGAAACTTTTCGTTGCCTTTATGCTTATTTAATACGTCAAATAATTTCTTATTGGTACCATCTGCACCAAAAAACACTTTACGCTTTCGGTACATGATAAATTTTTGAAGATACAAAGCGACCGACTCCGTTACACAAAAGTATTTAGTGTCCTGACTTATGCTCAATTTTAACTCATCACAGGTTCTAAAAAAATGATCTATTGCATGCTTACTCGTAAAAATTACTGCAGAAAATGCAGCTATGTCAATTTTATTTTTTCTAAAATCTTTGGAAGGAATGGCGATCAATTCAATCAACGGATGAAAATGTAAAGAAACTTTATGCTTCCGCTCTAAATCAAAGTAAGGAGATTTTTCACTTTCAGGACGGGCTTGTGAAATTAGTATTTTTTTAGCCACCTTTATGCTTGTTGTTTTCTTCACTTCACTCATATCTTTTCCGTTTTACATTTTGAAAATTAGTAAGTTCCGCCAAAATACTGAACTACCAATTTATACAAGATTAAAAGAGGTAATATTTCGAAAGCACAAAGGTATAGAAAAAAATGAAAAGACGATAAATGTAATTTGTTCCTAACAGATGTTATTGAAAATAAATACCTGTAAAGCAGCAACAGTACTGATACCCCTGCCGCCCCATAGATGGCCACAGTGTAATACATAGGCTTAGCAAAGGCTAAAATTAAGACAAAGGGGACCAATAAAAACCCTAATACCTTATTGACCATAAAAACAACAAAAACGTATGATTTTACTAACTCCCTTGTATTAAAAATTGCTCCTGCCATTTCAAGACAAATGTATTTACCAAGGTATAAGCTTGTAAAAAAAAGGGCTATATATAAATAGCCTTGCCAAAAAGAAATAGGAAGTAAGTGATTATTAAAAATAAGCAAAGAAGCCATCAATGAAAAACTTAAAATAAAACAAATGTTTAAGGTTAAAGAAGCAAAACCGTTTTGCAAAAGCTGATCCCTGTTTTGCATCATCCTAATAGTAGACTGATTAAACTGACTAAATAATTTAGGAAAATATTGCGGATAAATGGTATTGATAAATCCATAGATTAAAAGAATGGCCACTATCAAATAAAACAAAAAATCTTTATCTGGCAAGGAAAACCTTTGTTCGATTTTATAAATTACTTGATTGTCGTTATTAATCAATGTATTTTTAAAATACAATTGAAACGCCTTTTTATGATTGCTAAAATAATCTCTATAATCCTTTAAGCTGTTAAAATTGGAGTCTACTTTTAAATCGTGATTGGATTGAATAAACCAAGCATCAGCAACTTGAAAAGATTTAGGGACAACAGGAACATACTTAATTAATAGCGTATCTTTCTTGGGTAGGCTATCTGCTATTTGACCCGCAGTATCCTGATTCAATAAGCTGTTGTCTTTTTGAGTAAACGAACTCAAAAAGAGCAATGCCCCTAGTAACCAGGTTCCTTTTTTTAGTATTGTCCACATCTAGCACAAAAATAAGTATCCTAATGCAGAATTAGTAACTAATACCTAGCTTTGTTCACCAATACTTATTATGTCAGGCATTTATATTCATATCCCATTTTGCAAAAAAGCCTGTCATTATTGTAATTTTCATTTTTCTACACAAACCAAGTACATCAATGAATTTACGGAAGCCCTACTTATAGAAATAGATCTACAACAAAAATACCTAGGCGGAAAAATTGAAACCTTGTATTTTGGCGGAGGGACCCCCTCCCTATTAAGTATGGAAGCGCTTCAATCCATTTATAGTAAAATCAAGAATAACTTTGATTTGTCCAATGACTTAGAATTTACTTTGGAAGCGAACCCAGACGATTTAACGGCAGCCCAAGCGCAAGATTGGCTAGCATTAGGCGTGAACCGTTTGAGTATTGGCATACAAAGTTTTCAGCACCATTCCTTAGCTTGGATGAACCGCGCCCATAGCGTTGAGCAAGCACATGCAGCTATTACCAATACAAAAACTGCCGGCTTTAGCAATATCAGCGTAGACTTAATTTATGGAACTCCGCATTTAAGTGACCAAGACTTAGCCAATGATATCCAAATTTTATTAAATTATGGTATTCCGCATATCTCTTGTTATGCGTTAACAGTGGAAGAAAAGACTGCCTTGTACACCATGATTCAAAATAAAACTTTACAGCAGGTAGATACTTCACAACAAGCAAGGCAGTTTAATTTAATTGTAGATGCACTCGATAAAGCAGGTTGGGAGCATTATGAAATTTCAAATTTTTCGAAACCCAATTTCAGAAGCAAGCACAATAGTAATTATTGGAATGGGGTTCCTTATTTAGGGCTAGGTCCCGCTGCACACTCTTATAATATTCATTCAAGACAATGGAATGTAGCCAACAACCAATTATATTTTCAATCCATCAAAAAAAATACTGTTCCTTTTGAAGTTGAAGCCTTAGATACGACTATCCAATTCAATGAATACATGATGATTTCACTCAGGCAAATGGAAGGATTTTCATTGAAAAAGATTAAAAATCAATTTGGAGAAAAGTATGAAGCACATGTAAAAATAATTGCTTCCACTTTTGAGCATAAAAAACAATTACAAAAAACAGTAATGGGTTATGCCTTAACTAAGGAAGCAAAAATTTTTGCTGATGGAATTGCGAGTGATTTTTTTTGGATCAGGGAGTGAAAATAAATTAACCAAACAACTATTAGACTAGTATTTTTTCAATTTGCTTAAAGGCTTCTGCTGGATCATGGCCTTTCCATAAAATTTCGTAGATGGCTGTTATAATTGGCAAAGAAATTTTATTTTTTTCATTCATAGCAACAATACATTTGCTGGCATTGTATCCTTCGGCCACCATATTCAATTCTAATTCGGCAGCACGAACCGAATACCCTTTCCCAATCATATTCCCAAAGGTTCTATTTCTGCTGTGTAAGGAATAACAGGTTACTAATAAATCTCCTAAATACACCGAGGAGTCATAATTAACCACATTGACTTTGTCTTGACTCATAATGGATTTGAGCAATTGTTGCATTTCGTTGGCCGCATTGGCAATAAAAACGCTTAAAAAATTATCACCATATTCTAATCCATGTGCAATGCCCGCGCCCAATGCATAAATATTTTTTGCAACTCCAGCGTATTGTACACCTATAACATCGTCATTGATTCTTGTATTAATGTATTCGGTTGCAAAATAGTGGGCAATCATATCAGTAGCCTTTAGATCAAGGCCTGAAAAAGTTAAATAAGACAATTGCTCTGCGGCTACCTCCTCTGCGTGGCTTGGACCCAATAAAGTAAAATATTGCGCTAAAGGAAAATGAAAAGTTTTATACAAATACTCATGTAGTAGGATATTGTGTTTAGGCATCACGCCTTTTACTGCAGAAATAATTTGTTTGCCTTTTAAAATATCAGCATCAATGCCTTTTAAGGAAGCTTCTATATGAATAGAAGGGACTGCAATAACAATCATATCAGATTGCTCAATCACTTGCTTTATTTCAGAAAAGAAATTAATTTTTGAAACATCGAAATAGGTATTTCTAAGATAATGTGGATTATGGTGACGCTTAATAAAATATTCAATATTAGCAGTTTGTCTTACCCACCAATTGATAGAGTGATTATTATCCGTTACAATTTTAGCAATGGCTGTAGCCCAACTACCACTTCCTATTATACCAATTTTTTTTGCTTCCATACTGCAAACATACGAAACTCGACAAAAAAGGGGCGCATTATTAAAATGCACCCCTTTTTTACAATCAATTAGATTTTACTTTTTTTCTTCGAACAGCTTCTCTTTAGTAACTATTTTAACTAAATCTCCTTCTTTCAAAGTTTTACTCACCGTGCTGTAAGGTCCTGTAATCACTTCTTCTCCTACTTTTAATCCTACTATCTCAATATAATTTAAGTCTTGAATGTCAGTTTTCACTTTAACCATTTTTACCTTATTGTCTTTTTGTAAAACAAAAACCACTTCAGTCATATCGTCGGCAGTTTCAGTTTTTGGAGCCGCTTTGTCATCTGTTTTAGTACTAGATACTTTTGTGTCTTTCCCTTGTCCATCTTTGTCTCTAGTGGTTACTGCATTTAATGGAACCGTAATTACATTCACTTTTGATTTAGTTTGTATGTCTGCACTTGCAGTCATACCTGGTCTAAAAGGGAAAATGTTATTGTCCTTCACTAAATCGGTATAGCCTTCTGGAAGCAACCTTATATGTACTTTATAATTAGCTACTTCAGAAGTAGCAGCCACACCAGTAGACGTAGATGTAATTGGATTGGCAATTTTATACACCACTCCTTTAAATTTTCTATTGTTATAAGCATCTACCTCCACTAAAGCAGTATCGCCTATTTTAACTTTAGTAATGTCGTTTTCTCCTACATCCACCCTCACTTCTATACTTTTCATATCTGCTACACGCAACATTTCAGTACCCGTCATTTGAGCAGTACCTACCACTCTTTCTCCTTTCTTTACATTCATTAAACTCACAATACCATCCATAGGACAAGTGATAATAGTTCTTGATAAATCCTTTTCGGCACGGGCCAATTGCGCATTGGCTCCTTGAATTTGCGCTTCTCCACTTTTAATGGTTTCTTTCGCGGAATTGAAAGCCGATTCAGCAGATCGATACGCTTGTTCAGTTTGTTCAAATTCAGATCTTGACACAATTTTATCAGCAAACAATTTTTTATAACGCTCGTAACTTGCTTTTGTATTTTCGTAGCTAGTTTTGTACCCACTTAAAGCTGCTTTTACATTTTCGTATTGTGCTTTTACTTGATTCACACTTGCCGTTATTTGATCTCTTTGAGAAGAGTAAATATCTGCATAAATTTTAGCTAGCACTTGGCCTTTAGTCACCTTATCGCCCTCTTCCACATATAAGTTTACAATTTCACCAGAAATATCTGGGCTCACTTTAACTTCTACTTCTGGATATACTTTCCCGCTGGCATTTACCGATTCTGTAATAGTTCTTAACTGAACTTTTTCAGAAGTTACTTCCAATCCTTCTTCCTTTCCAATGACACCCGCTTTTTTCAAGCCAATCAATAGTGCAATGACTGCAACTAAACCTACCAGTATCCAAATTAATTTCTTATTCATTTTGATTTATTTAATGCTACTATAATGTTAATGCTTCTCCTTTATAAAATTCTAAAAGTTTAATTCTAAACACATACTCGTATTGAGCTGTTTTGAAATTAACTTTAGCTTTTAAATAATTATTTTGATTGTTCAATAATTCAATGGTGCCTAATAAACCTAATTCATAACGCTTGGTGGCGAATTGATAGGTTTTTTCGGAAGAGTTTAACGCTTTTTGAGCAGCGTTTAATTTATTATATGCCACAATAGCATTGGTATAGGAAGAATAAATATCCTGCTTTAGTTTAAGCTGCGTATTATCTGCCTGAAGTATTACATTACTTAAATTCAACTTTGATTGTTGATAATTTAATTTCGACTGATTACCATTGAAAAGAGGAATAGACATTTGCAAGCCCACATTTTGACCAAAATTATTACTTACTTGTGTATTCCATCCATTCCATACTGTCCCCCAATTTTTAGATTGATTAGAAAAGTTAGAAGTTAAATTATAACCAAAACTTAAAGTTGGATAAAATCCTGCTTTGGCTGATAAAGTATTTTTTTCAGCCGCCTTTACTCTAAGCGTTGCCGCTTTTACGTTAGGCATATTTTGAGAAGCCAGATTAAATACATAATCGGGTTGCAAATCGGCAAAGGCTTGTAACTTAATTTGATCCACTGGCTGTGCTACAATTTCAAATGGCTTGGACGCGTCTAAATTTAACAAAGCCATCATATTTAATTTGCTTTGTTGCACGGAAGAAATAGCAGTAATATAACTACTACTATCGTTGGCCAATTGTGTTTCTAATTCTAATAAATTTAATTCAGGTAACAAGCCCACTTCCACTCTTTTACCCGTTGCTATCAATTGTTCTTTGGTCTGTTGTATTTGTATTTTAGCAATTTCAGTTTGCTCAATCGCCGATAAAATTTGTAAATAGTAAGTAGCTACATTCATTGAAATGTCATTAGCAATGGTAAGCTTATCGGCTTCGCTAGCATACCAGCTTAAACTAGTAGCCTCTGCATTATTTTTTAATCTACCAGCATTGTATAATTGCACTCCGCCATTTAAACCAAAATTATTGTATAAAAATTGAGTATTAGAGAATCCATTGGTAGTAGGATCAATAGACCTACCAAACCTCATTCCCATTCCAGTTGAACCATTGACGGTGGGCAAACGATTAGAATTAGCTAATTCAGCTTGCAATTTTGCTAATCTCGCAGATACATCTGCTTGTTGAACAGAAATATTGTGCTGAATCGCATATTGAACACAGGATTGTAAATCCCATTGAGCTGGCTCTTGAGCATGAAGGCTTAATGCGCCGAAAAACAGGAATAAAGAAAATAGATATTTCATAGGTATATTATTAGAACGCTTTTTACGGTACAAAAGTAATCTAATAAGCAGTAGTTGACTAATTTTTAGACAGACGGAAAAGGTATCGGCTGAGCAGCAATAAATACAGATGAAAGGCTTTAAAAATGCTTTTTAAAGAACCCAAAACCCCATTTTACTATGAATTAGCGCTGGAAGGCTGCTTTTTGTAATAAAAAATACGGTAAATAATTAAGACCAAGGCCACTAGTGCCATGGCAGTAAAAGCCGAATAAGGCTTGTCTATGACTACCGCCACAGCCACCAAAGCATAAGCAATCACAAAAATGACACAAAAAATAGGCGTCCACTTTTTAAGGGCTCCAGTAACTACCCCATCTCCCTGTTTTTTGTTTCTTAAAATTAAAAGTGTAGCCGCAGAAGTGCTCATACCCAAGCAATCTAAGAAAATACTAAAACTTAAAACATCATCCACGCCTTTCCCAAAAAAAGTAACTAAAATAGTTATAATGGCAAAAACAGTTAAGCCAGGAACCAGTGCATCTGTTGTAGGATGTTTCTTTTGAAAAATAGCAGGAAGTACCTTATCCTCACTCATTGCAAACATTACCCGAGGGTTACTCATTAAAATAACATTCACATAGGCTAATACACTTAATACCATCGCAAAATCAAAAACCTTAGCACCAAATTTTCCAAACCAGGCTTCAAACAATAAGGAGCCAATCGCATTGGCATTTTTCATTTGATCAAACCCAATTACTTTAATATAAGTATAATTGATGGCTAAGTATAAAAATAAAACCACCAGTATACCAACAACAATTCCTCTTTGCATGGTTTTAGCCGACTTTACCTCCGATCCAAAATTGATCGTTTGTTGATAGCCTCCATAAGTAAAAAAGACAGATACCAAACTTACTAATAACAATAAGGCCCCATTGCTTCCATCATAAGTATATATTTTTCCTTCGTTAATCCCATGCGGAGGAACCGTCACCCCCTTAAACAAGGAAGAAATTAATAAAACAATTAGAGAAATTTTCACCACCGTTAAAATATTCTGCGTTCGACTACTTGTTTTTAATCCCAACAAATTAACAATATAAAAAAGCCCCACCGAAACCGAAGCCACTATAATATTAAATAAAGTACCAGAGGGTTGCCCAAATAATAAATCGCTCACATAGTCGGCGCCAATTAAAGCCACTACTGCTAAAGAAGCTGCATTGCTAATGAGAATTAAAACATTAATAGTAAATCCAACTCCTGGATGATAACAATGTGCAAATACTTTATAATAGCCTCCCATTACTGGAAGTCTTTGTCCAATTTCAGCATAAGTCAATGCCCCAAATAAAGCAATCAATCCTCCAATCATCCATGCACTAAAAAAAATGAATGGCGTACCCGACTTTGCTGCGATGGTTGCAGGGGTTTTAAATATACCCATGCCAATCACCAAACTCACGACAATCATGGTCAGGCTAAAAAAATTAATGGATTGCTTTTCTTTCATAAGATTCAATGAAACCTCAATATAATAAAAATGGCCAAGTTTTCAACAAGCCGTTAGTAATTAAAACCTGTTGGTGGTATATAAATACTAAATTTGATCTAGAATTAGGTTCATGCAAATGATTAAAAGGGAATCCCGTTAAAATCGGGGGCTATTCCCGTAGCTGTGAGTTCGTTGCTGCAAAGCAATTGATGCAATATATCCACTGAAGCAATTTGGGAAGGATGCATCTAAAAAGAACAAGCCAGAAGACCTGCCTAGTTTAAAAATCAACAGCTTTCGGGAAAAAAAGCAGGGATTGTAAAAAATTAAGGTAGCATATATCAAGATTGTTTGTATTTTTTTAGATACACACCTCATACGTCTCCTTAATCAATTATGGTTCTTTTTCTCCAGGAAGCTCATTGTTCACTCAAAAAACAAAACAATGAGCCAAAAATTATTCATGCTCTCAGTGTGCCTTATCGCCACCTCCCTTGCCTTTGGGCAAAAAGAAAAATCTCCAAAA
>CANHLZ010000048.1 GCA_947461595.1 Bacteroidota bacterium
GATAAATGCATCAACTGCTGCATTTGCTTGTGTTTTTGCGATCTCTGCATTGTCAGCAATGTGAGCGATCAATTCTGCTTTGTTCATAGATGTGTTTTTTATAAGTTTAAAACGATGTAACAAATTTATCAGCTTTTATCAATTGAAAAAATATTTTTTTAAAATATTCATTTTTATTTTTCCTTTGAAACCCTTAAATAGTAAGGATTTCATTAAAAATAGTGAATATTGTTAGTTTAAGGTATTAGTAAAAATAAGCACGAAAGCCATGCTGGTATTGACTTTTAATGATAAACGGCTGTAATATAGGCCAGTGGCGGTTTTCCCGATTTTAAACTATCCACAATCAATTCACAATTTGCATTTGGGTGCAAAAATAGTAGCATTTTTCACCCCAATGGAGTTGAACCTCCTCTAAATGCCTATTTGCATGAAGTGCAAGATAGGCCTGCAATTGGTCTGGATGGGGGGTAAAAAGTTGAATGGTATAAGTGGGTTCTTGATCGGAATTAACGGTTATTTGATACCATTTAATTTCTTCAAAACAAGATGTAGCATGAATCATTGGGATAAAAGTTTGCTTCATCCACTCTTTCCAAGGCAATTCAAATGCTTCAATAATTTGAAAGCTAATATTGTATACCTGCATGTTTTATTTTTTTAACTCTAATAGGATGGGGCAGTGATCACTGTGTTTTACCAAAGGTAGTATCGTAGCCGATTGTATGGCGGGCATTAAAGACGCAGTGGCACACAAATAATCAATCCTCCAACCTTTATTTTGTAATCTTACCGAAGGGAACCTTTGACTCCACCAGGAATAGGCTCCAATGGTGTCCGGATTTAATTGTCTAAAACTGTCTATCCAACCATTGCTTAACAATTGGTCCATCCAAGCTCTTTCTTCGGGTAAAAATCCAGAAGATTTTTTATTGCCTTTGGGATCATGTATGTCAATAGCATGATGTGCAATATTGTAATCTCCGGCTACAATAATATTTGTACGTGTCTTTTTTAATTTTTGTATATAAGTATAAAATTCTTTTAGCCATTGGTATTTATAAGCTTGTCTTTCTTCTCCGCTGGTGCCAGAGGGGAAATAGGCATTTACAATAGTCAAATCGCCTATATCAATTCTAACTACTCGTCCTTCTGCATCACTCATTGGGTAACCATTGCCGTAAACGATTAGGTCGGGCTTTTTTTTGCTAAAAATGGCTACCCCGCTGTACCCTTTTTTTTGTGCTGCATACCAAGCAACGTGATAACCTAAAGCAGTAAATAAGCTGATATCGATATCCGATTCTGCCGCTTTGGTTTCTTGTACACAAAAAATATCTATGGGATTTTCAATTAACCAATCTATCAGTCCTTTTTTTATAGCAGCACGAATTCCGTTTAAGTTATAACTTACTACACGCATTTTTTTACTGTTTTTAGGAGGGACTTTGGAATATTTCACTATAAGCAATAAGCAATAATAAATTTACAATGGTTGAAGGCGTATTGTTATCAGCTAATACCATTTGCATAGGTTTTTTAGTTCCTCCTGTCACCATAATTATTTTATCCTCTAAGCTGATTGTTTTTAAATTATTTTCAAAATCCATTTTTATTGAAAATCGATGGTCCAGCACTTTCCCTTCTATGACTCTAGAATGAACAATAGATTGCTTTGCATAAAAAGTGCCTAAGGGAAACATTTTAGAAGAGTCATAACCATTGTAAATAATATCGGGGTAAAAGTATTTATTGGGCTCTGTTTTATTTTCTTTCACTAAAAAGTAGCCAATGTTATTTTTGTCCTGGTATATTGTATGAATGCTATCGCTCAAGAATTCAATGAAATTTTTATTTTCATTGTCATTGTTCATTGACTCGCCGTTAAATTCAATAAAAGCTTGTAGGGTATAGTCTAGATTGCCTTGAACATCTCTAAGTGGTTGTATTACTTGGTAATATTCTTTATTATTAATTCCAGATCTGGTTTTTCTTATTACATCAATGACTTCTTTAAAAGGGTTGTTTACAGATCTGTCTTTTGTATTTATTTTATTTAATATGGCTTCCGGAGTTCTTAATAATTGAAGAATACCACTATTTCTAAAGGATATAAATTGCTTACTGGTATCAAACATGATTCTAGGTTGATTATGTATAATAGGCATCCAGTAATTATCTGTCGCATAGGCAGCAGGCATCATAGCTTCCATATATTCCATATTGCCCATTTGAGGACTCATATAGTTAATTGCCTTTGCAATGGCTTGGTAAATATTGCTCGGTAAACTTCCGGTGGTTAATATTTCTTGGCCCATTCCTAATCCGTGAATAGGGAGAATAGCCACAAGCATAGTTTTTCCAAAAACCTTTTCTTGCTTTTGATTGTAAATATTAAATGCGATATACCAAATGGAATGGATGCTATCTTTTTTTGAATCAGGTACATTTACCCACTTATTACTATAAACAAATGCTGGTGTCATTTCATATAATTCTAAATAAGCATGAAATGGATACGCTCTACTTTGTGACCAGTCCACCACAATTTTCCCTAGCTGGCTTTGTTTTTTTAATTCTTTATTGGTTGGCTGAATACTAGATTCTCTTACTAAGTGCATACGCTTAAATAAGCCTGAGTCAATTGCATTTAAGATTGGATTAATATTGGAAGGTAGTTGCCAATAAGTAGCCGCTGGGTGGATGGTAGAATAGGTTTGAATTTGTTCTAGCACTACTTTGTCTTGGCCGAAGCCCATCAGCCCAATAATTTGTAAAAGGAATACACGAAATAGAACAGGTATGGCTTTCATGGTTGATAAAAATTACCTTTCAAATTTAACTAATTTAATGTACTCGGCTTAATTAATTTATTCTAACTTCATAAAATTGAATTTCATTCATCAATCATTTGCTGATGTCCTCTAAACTTAAACAACGCATCATTCCCGCTACCAAGCAGTTTGATTTAGAAGGGCCTAAGCCCAGGGTGAATGAATTTTTATTTGCACTTCAAATTTTTATTCAATTTATAAAAGGGTTTCGAACACTCCATTTTGTAGGCCCCAGTGTTACCGTATTTGGATCTGCCCGTTTTAAAGAAAACAATCCTTACTATATTAAAGCACGCGAAATTGGAAAACGTATTGCTGAACTAGGTTTTACAACCATGACAGGTGGGGGCCCAGGCATTATGGAAGCTGCCAATAGAGGGGCGTTTGAAAACGGAGGCACTTCCGTTGGCTGTAATATTAAATTGCCCTTCGAACAACACATCAATCCCTACACGCAAATCTCTCTTACTTTCAACTATTTCTTTATTCGAAAAGTACTATTAGTTAAGTACTCCTATGCATTTATCATTATGCCTGGAGGGTTTGGTACGCAGGATGAATTTTTTGAAACCCTTACTTTGGCACAAACTAAAGTAATTAATGATTTTCCTATTGTGGTGATGGGCAAGGAGTATTATCAGCCTTTTCATCATTGGATGGATCATATGATTGCTGAAGGGACCATTTCTCCTGAGGATAAAAAATTTATGTTGTTTACAGATAGTGTAGATGAAGCGATGGAACACATTAGTAAGTATGTTCTAAAGAATTATGTAGTTAAACCACGTAAGCGCTTATGGTGGTTATTTGAAAAAATATAAGAAATAAAAAAAGGAACTTGATGATAAGTTCCTTTTTTTATTAATGATGTATCATTAGTCAATGACTGGCTGTAACCATCTAGTAATATATTCTAAAGGTTTGTTTTTTCTTTGCGCATAATCTATTACTTGATCTTGTGAAATTTTCCCTAATCCAAAATACTGACTATCTGGATTGGCAAAGTACCAACCACATACACTGGAAGCAGGATACATAGCTAAACTTTCGGTTAAACTAATACCTGTATTTTTTTCAGCCTCTAATAAATTAAATAAAGTATACTTCTCGGTATGGTCAGGGCAGGCTGGATAACCAGGTGCAGGACGTATTCCAACATACTGTTCACTGATCAAAGATTCATTGGTCAATTGTTCACCTGCGGCATAGCCCCAATATTCTTTTCTTGTTTTAGCGTGCAAGTATTCGGCGAATGCTTCTGCCAATCTATCTGCCAATGCTTGTAAAATAATTTTATTGTAATCGTCTAAGTTTTCTTCAAATTGCTTGATATGCTTTTCAATACCATGTATGGTTACAGCAAAGGCGCCAATAAAATCTTTTTTATTTTCCGAAGCGGGGCAAATAAAATCAGCTAATGAATAATTTGGTTGTCCTGCAGTTTTTTTAGCTTGTTGTCTTAAAAAATGTAAGGCTACTTCTTCTTTTCCATTGGTCACTAGCACATCATCGTCTTTAGATTGTGCTGGCCAAAATCCTACAGCCCCTTTTGCAGTGAGCCAGTTTTCCTTAATAAGTTGAGCCAATAATTTATTGGCATCCTCGTATAATTTGCTAGCCACTTCTCCTACTTTTTCATCGGCAAGGATGGCAGGAAAATTACCATGCAATTCCCAGGCTATGAAAAAGGGTTTCCAATCAATATAGTCTACTAACACCGACAAGTCGGTTAATTCAATGGCTTGGTTTCCTGTAAAACTAGGAGTAGGTACTGAAAAATGACTCCAATCAATCACCGCTTTATTTTTTGAAGCATCTGCATAACTTACAGATTGCCTTATCGTTTTTTTATTGTCAAAATCTGATTTTAATTGTATGTAAGCAGTTTCTAATTCTTTAAGAAAAGGATTTTTTTGCTCTTTGTTTAAAAGAGATCCTGCTACAGTTACACTTCTTGAGGCATCCAATACATGTACCACGCCATTGTCGTATTCTGGAGCAATTTTAACAGCAGTATGCATTCTAGAAGTAGTGGCACCACCCAGTATCAAAGGGATGCTCATACCTCTTCTTTTCATCTCTTTAGCAATGTACACCATCTCATCTAACGAAGGGGTAATCAATCCACTCAATCCAATAATATCCACTTCCTGCTTTTGTGCTTCTGCTAAAATTTTATCGGCAGAGACCATCACCCCTAAGTCAATAATTTCATAGCCATTACAACCCAAAACTACGCCCACTATATTTTTTCCAATATCATGTACATCGCCTTTTACTGTGGCCAATAATATTTTTGCAGGGCCTTTGCTTGCGCTATTTGGATTAATAGAAGCTAATTTTTTTCTTTCTTTTTCTGCTTCAATAAATGGCGTTAAAACGGCTACGCTCTTTTTCATTACTCTTGCACTTTTTACCACCTGTGGTAAAAACATTTTCCCTGATCCAAATAAGTCGCCTACTTGATTCATGCCTGCCATTAATGGTCCTTCAATGACTTCTAAAGGCTCGTTGTATTTTAATCTGGCTTCTTCGGTATCTGCATCTATAAAATCGGTAATCCCATTGATTAAAGAATGCGCCAATCTTTCTTCCACACTGCCTTCGCGCCAAGCGGCACTTTTTACTTCTACTTTGCCCTTGGATTTAACCGTATCTGCATATTGAATCAAAGCTTCCGTAGCTTCATTGTTATCATTCTTTTTATTAAGAAGTACATCTTCACATAAATTTCTTAATGTAGGTTCAATTTCATCATATACTTCTAATTGCCCTGCATTGACAATACCCATATCCATACCTGCTTTAATGGCATGGTATAAGAATACAGCATGGATCGCTTCGCGCACAGTATCATTTCCTCTAAATGAAAAAGATACATTAGATACTCCACCGCTTACCTTAGCTAATGGCATTCTTTGTTTTATCACCCGGGTAGCTTCAATAAAGTCTACTGCATAATTATTATGTTCTTCAATGCCCGTAGCGACTGCAAAAATATTGGGATCAAAAATAATATCCTGTGGATCAAATCCCACTTGTTCCACTAATATTTTATAAGCACGAGAACATATTTCCACTTTCCTTTCTTTGGTATCCGCTTGACCTACTTCATCAAAAGCCATTACAATCACTGCCGCACCATAAGCTTTGCAGATATGGGCTTGTTCTATAAACTTGGCTTCTCCTTCCTTCATGGAAATGGAATTCACAATACATTTTCCTTGAACACATTTTAAACCAGCTTCAATAATTTCAAACTTGGAACTATCTATCATGATAGGAATACGCGCAATGTCTGGTTCGCTTTGAACTAAATTTAAAAAAGTAGTCATGGCTTTGACCCCTTCCAATAAAGCATCGTCCATGTTTACATCTATAATTTGTGCACCACTTTCTACTTGTTGACGCGCTACGGATAAAGCTTCTTCGTATTGGTTGTCGCGAATTAAACGTGCAAATTTTTTGGAGCCAGTTACATTGGTTCTTTCTCCCACGTTTACAAAATTTGTTTCGGGGCGAATCACCAATGGCTCTAGTCCAGCTAACCTTAAAAATGGTTTTATATGTATTATATCCTCACTCATAATTTAAATAGTTGGGTCTAGAATGGGCAAGATTCTTGGTGTAATATTTTTTACATTTTCTGCCATGTGTTTGATATGATCGGGGGTGGTTCCACAACAGCCACCTACTATATTTACAAATTTATTTTTTGCCCACTCTTCAATAAAATGTGCTGTTTGATGAGGTTCCTCATCATATTCCCCCATGGCATTAGGTAAGCCTGCATTGGGATAAGCTGATGTATAACAAGTGGCTATTTGTGCCAATTCTTCAATATGACTGCGCATTTCCTGTGCACCTAATGCACAGTTTAAACCTACACTTAATGGTTTGGCGTGTTGGATAGAAGTATAAAAGGCTGCTAAGGTTTGCCCACTTAAAGTTCTGCCAGAAGCATCCGTAATCGTTCCGCTAATCATCATAGGCAACTCAGGCTTCCCCGCCTTTCTAAAAAATTCTTTCACCGCAAAAATGGCGGCTTTAGCATTCAATGTATCAAATATGGTTTCAATTAAAATAACATCTACTCCACCGTCTACTAAACCTCTAATTTGTTCGGTATAAGCTATCACTACTTCATCAAAAGTAACTGCACGAAAACCGGGATTATTTACATCGGGTGATAAACTTAAAGTTTTATTTAATGGGCCTATAGATCCTGCAATGTATTTTTCATTGGTATTAGGATGTTTGGATTTGTATTGAACAATTGCCTCTCGTACACATTTTGCAGCAGCAATATTTAACTCGTAGGCCAAATCTTGCATATCATAATCGGCCATGGCAATGGAAGTACTACTAAAAGTATTGGTCTCGATAATATCTGCACCTGCTTCTAAATATTGTAAATGAATGCCAGTGATAATGGCTGGCTGCGTAATACATAATAAATCGTTATTGCCTTTTAAGTCGGATGGCCAGTGGGCAAAACGAGTTCCTCGGTAATCTTGTTCCGTTAATTTATGACGCTGAATCATGGTGCCCATGGCGCCATCTATCACCAAAATTCTTTTTTTAAGTGCCTCTTGAATTGACATAAATAATATTTTATGCATGTATCCAAAAGATGGAAAAAGGGCTAAATAATACTAATTATGAAAGAAGGCTCAATAATTGTATCGTTTATTAGTTCTTTTTCCTCTAAGGGATGGCAGGTTGAACAATAAACAAATCCACCTGCAATGCGGTGCGAAGTTAATATACTATTGTATTGTAGCCAAATTAAGCATTACCTAGCAGCTTTAGCACTAAGGGAAAGTGGCAGTAACGTCAATATTTATTTTATTAGCGACCATTTTAATTAAAATACCGCCAATGCCAAAGTCTTTTAAAGTGACTGCAAATTGAGCACTTGCTTTCACTATCCCGTTGTTAATTTCTATCCATCCATTGGTTTGTATGGGTTTGTTCACTCCATGTACTTGCATATTACCAGTTACGATAATGGGGTATTTTCCATCCTTACTAAAATTGACTGTATTGATATTGGTTATTTTGCCTGAAAAGAAGGCGCGTGGGAATTGATCACTTTCTAAATATTCACTATTAAAGTGTTTTTGCATGGTTTCCATTTCAAACTTAAAGTCTTTCACTAATAGAATGAAACTCAAATCACCATTAACTTCTAAGCGACTCACAGCTTCTTTATTGATGGCGTCTATATCATTATCGTCTGCTGCTGTAAAATGTACAATAGCATTATTTGTACTGAATTTTTTTTGAGCTGATAGGGGATTAGCTAATCCAAAGAATAAAATTAAAATCCAAAATTGCATACGCATATTTCAATGTTTGAACATCAAAAATATAACTTTTTGATGATTTTTCCTATTTGATGTATTGATGAATGGGTTGTCGATTAGAAATACTTTTTCCTAAAGTCATTTCATCTGCATATTCCAACTCGCCTCCAAAAGCGATGCCCCTTGCGATAGTGGTAATTAGGCAACTAGAACGGGTAAGCTTTTTTTGAATGTAATAGATGGTGGTGTCTCCTTGAATATTGGGGTTCAATGCAAAAATTAATTCTGTGACTTTGTCTTTGCTCACCCTTTCAATTAATGGGTCAATGGTTAATTGCTCGGGCCCAATGCCATCTAATGGAGAAATAATACCACCTAATACATGATAGGTCCCGTTAAATTGTTGGGTATTTTCAATGGCAATCACATCACGAATATTTTCTACCACACAAATCGTATCTTTTTTTCTGCCAGAATTAGCGCATATAGAACAAATGCTTCCATCACTGATATTGTAACAGCGTTGACAAAATTGAATTTCTTTTCTCATTTTTTTTAAGACTTCACTAAAATGAGTGGTCACTTCTTCTTCCTGTTTTAGCAAATGTAATACCAACCTCAAGGCAGTCTTTTTGCCAATGCCAGGCAATTTGGCAAATTCGGCCACTGCGTTTTCTAGTAAGGTGGAAGGTAGCTGCATAATTTATAAAGTAGTGAGTAAAATTACTTATTAATCATTAAAATAAGTTCATTCTCCCAATTCGCTTTTATAATTAAGGGTGTTGAAAGTAGTTTAACTATTTCAGGCTGTTTTTTGGGTTTCCCATAATAACTACCCGTATCCCAAATGCCATTGTTATTAGTATCATTCAATAACTTTAATATGTATTCTCCTGGGGGTAATTGTTTTATATTAATGGGTCTATTGGTAATAGGATAACTGAATTTAACTTTATCCTCTTGTACCAATTGAAGCACTTGATTTAACTTTTCATCATAACCACTAATTTTAATCATACAGGCACCATAAGTGGCATCTGATTTGGTAACAAATTTAAGTGTGTCCGTTTTACTAAGTGTGTTTTTTAATGAATCTTTGATACTCGCCTTGGGTAAGATTAAATGAAATTTGGTTTGAGATGTCCATGGGTAATCAATGATCACAGTTTCAGGATGAAGACTATCAATTTTAGTGGTGAAGCCAACTAATTTATTGTTTAAGGTGTCACACAATACAATGGGAAAGCTGTCATTGAAATGAATAGGCGTTTCAAAAGTCAAGTTTAATGTTTTTAATAAATCCTGCTCATTATTGCCATCAAAACTTTTTGAATACTTTAACCCAACACCCACTTTATTTATATTTTTATTATTGGGAACCCTTTTCTTTTCTACTTTTTTTGCCCCTTGAAATACGAATAAATGAATAGAGTCAGAGTTGGGTTGAATGGCCACGGGCTTATCGACAAAGGCAAACAATTTTGTACTATCATCATATTTTTTTGTATAATCGTTGGGTAATACAAATAAATTATATGTAGATGGCGGTAAAAAATGAAAGGTAAATATGCCTTTACCATTTATTCTAGTATAGTAAAGGGGCTTTTGCTTAAAAATAGCAGAATCTTTTTCAACTGGCTGCAAAATAACAATTAAAGTGGTATCCGTTTTGCCGGTTTCTGCAAGCGTTACGGTTCCTTTTAAAACACCCGTATCTAAATGATCTCCAGTGCTAAATACATATGTAAAATTTGTAGCAATATTACCTTCATTGACGTCTTTGATGGCATTTCCAAATTCAAAACTATAGGTTGTATTTGGTTGTAAAGTATCAATAATTCTAACTTTAAGCATATTCAATCTAGCGTCTACTAAAGGAACGTTTTTTAAAGAGGGCGAAACGACTAAATTTTCTTGTATAGAACTACTTGCGATAAATTCATTGAAAGTAATTAGTAGTTCTTTTGGCTGAATGTTTAATGAGGAATCATGAGGCTTGGCGGCTATTAAATAAGGGGGTATACTGTCTTTTGGACCACCGCTTGGGGGTACAATATTTGCACAGCCAGTAATTTGTACTGCACTACTAAAAGCAAAAAAGCAAAAAACGATAATTTTTAAAAAAGTGTATTTATTCATACCCTGCAAACTTACTTTATTTATTCCTCCTCTGATTCTGATTCACTCTTTATTTCATGTAATGCTACTGCCAATTCGTTTGTTTTAACAAAATTACACCAATGACAATCTTCTTTGCCGCAGCCTGTGTAAAAATCTTTTTGCTGAATTTTACCCCAGACCATTTGTATTTGCTGGCTTACCGTCGTTATGTCTGCATCCGTAATTGGCACTGCAATTTTTTCAAACTCTTTTTTCTTGTTGGGTTCTATAAAATCAAATTCGGCATTAATAACCTCCCAATTTTTGGGATGATTGTTTAAAAGAATTTTGTAAAAAACAGCCTGTCTCCAATAATCACCTCCTAAAGGATGTTTTTCATTTGGGCCCTGCATTTTTTCACGGGCATTTTCAATATTACCCGTTTTATAATCTACCACCACCACTTGCTTTCCATTGAACTCAATTTTGTCAATGGCTCCTTTTAAAGGGATGTCTTTGACCACCACGTTGTTGATGCGATATTCAGTAGAGACTACTTTATTCCATTCGTTGGCATAACGTTCATAATATTTTATTAGTACGGTTTCTCCTAATTCCAATTTATCCTTAAACTCTTGTTGTGTGAATGCTTCTCGATGTCTATTCATGTAATAATTGAAATCCTGAATAAGGGTTTGCGTATCGGGAAATGTATTATTTCCGCCATCTTGCATTTTTTTGAACAACTTATGCAATGCATCGTGTATAGCCGAACCAAAGGTGGTGGCTTCGGATTTACCCGCAGGCACTCTTATTAAACTATTGTAATAAAAATGTAAAGGACACTTTAAATAATTATTTAAAGCCGTTACATTCATTGAAAATTTTTCCAATTTAGGGTTGATAAAATCTTCTTCTAACTGTTGAATCTCAGGCATCGGCGCCGTTTGCAGGCGCAGTAATTTATAGGTAGTTTTAATATTTTCTGGCAATTCAATTTTTTGAATGGCCGCTTCTTTACCTTCTAGTACTTCAATAATAAATTGACTTGGTTCTGCTTCTTTTCCATCTGCTTTATATTGGCTATAGGAAATCGTTAAAAATTGTTTGGCTCTGGTAATAGCTACATAAAATAATCTTCTTAATTCTTCTTTATCATCGGCGTGTTCTAAACTATTGAGTACGGTGTCTGGCAACGTATAGCCTGCATTAGCCGTTCTTCTTTTCTTTTCCCAATAATGGGCATTGGTACCCGCTACAAAAACATACTGAAACTCTAGCCCCTTACTTCCATGTGTAGTTAATAAGTTAACACCTGCTTCGTTGCCAGTGGTAATAGGAAGGGGAAGTCTTATGTCTTCTCTTCGCATCAGCTTCAACATCTCTACTAAAGAAGTTAAATGTAAACTTGGATGTCGATGCGTTTCTTCTTTTATAAAATCAAAGAAGGCACTTACTAAGCTCAACTCGTAGCTTTTGTTATTGCCCGTGAGTACACCTTGAATGATACCTGTTTTTTGCAATACTTGTTCTACTAAATTGAGCAGGGTAACATTGGCTACTTGGCCCATTAAATCTTCTAACACTTGCATGGCTTGGGCTACTTCGCTAATACCCCCTTGATTAAATAATTGTGTTTGGGCATCTTTTGTTTTATCAATTAATACTTTTCTAAAAGTATTTTCTGGATGTGCGTATTTTAATTGATTGGCTTCTACTGTTAGCGTAGCAATGGTAATGGGCGAAATTTTCCACCAAGAAAAATGCAATATTTCAAATAATAAATTAGCACCCTCATTAGGCTGGTCCCATTCGCAGGCGAGATAGTCTAAGATGCGTATAATTTGTTGAATCAAAACTTGGTCAAATAAGTTGGCCGTTCTTTTGGTGAATAAAGGAATATTTTTTTGTTGTAAAAAATGGGCAATCTCTTCGCCGTATTTATTTTCTTTATACAAAACAGCAATATCCTTTGGGGGCGTACCTGTTTGAATCAATTGATTTATTTTTTCAGCAATCCCTATCATTTCTTCCTGCGGATCATTGTAGCAATGAATGGAAGGAAGTAAGTCGATATTTTTATTTTCAGGTAAAGAGGCGATTAGGTTTTTGGACAATCCATCAATTTTATTGATGAGCCTTTCTTGATTATTATTAATTAATAAAGTAGACGCGTTTAAAATAGGCTGTGTAGATCTGTAATTGTTTTCAAGGACAATCGTAGTTATCTCCTGCTGGTATTGCTTTTGATAATGCAACATGTTCTCTACATTGGCTCCTTGGAACCTGAATATACTTTGATCGTCATCGCCTACCACAAATAAATTAGGCTGGTCCCAATAATTAACAAGCAATTGTACTAATTCATTTTGGGTGCCGCTGGTATCTTGGTATTCATCCACTAAAATGTATAAATATTTTTCTTGGTATTGCGCAAGCAAGTTTTTATTTTCTTTAAATGCAGTAATGACCCAATTAATCATGTCGTCAAAGTCATACCTACTATGATTTTTCATAAGTTCTTGATAGGTATCAAATGCGAGCACTGCTGCTTTTAATTTCTCCATTTTTTCTATGGCAGCATCTACCAATCCTTGTTTGAGCGTACCTGCTTCAAACTGCTTGTATTTTTTCTTGTATACAAATTCATCTCTTGTAGGAATATCTTTAATGTAGCGGTCAATTTGTTGAACTAAATAAGTACTGGTCCAACCTTCTTTTTTCATAGTGCTAAATAATCTACTTAGATTATTCATTTCGTAATATACATCACCACGGTATCTTTTTAATGGATTATTTTTTTCAAATTGGTCTATTAATTTTTTGAGTAACTCAATTTTTTCTAA
>CANHLZ010000049.1 GCA_947461595.1 Bacteroidota bacterium
AGCCATTTCGAAAATAGAAATAATTAAAGCCCTTCTTTTTAATTTTTCGTAAATTTATGGATGCAAAAAGGGGATAAAAAGACCGATAGTGGAATTGATATCAATAAGGTATACACCAGCAAAGATTTACCAGATAATTTAAATGGGAATTTGCTACCAGGTGAATATCCTTATACGCGGGGCGTGCAAGAAGATATGTATCGGGGTAAACTTTGGACGATGCGTCAATACGCGGGCTTCTCCACTGCAGAAGAAAGTAATAAGCGCTATCATTTTTTATTAGCACAAGGTGTGATGGGATTAAGTGTTGCTTTTGATTTGCCCACTCAAATTGGATACGATGCTGATGATGCCCTAGCAGAAGGCGAAGTAGGAAAAGTAGGTGTATCCATTTGTTCCTTAGAAGATATGGAAATTTTATTCAAAGACATTCCTTTGGATAAGATTAGTACTTCTATGACCATCAATTCCACCGCCTTTATATTATTGGCATTGTATGTAGCCATGGCTAAAAAAAGAGGTATTGCACTGGATCAATTAGCGGGTACCATACAAAATGATATTTTAAAAGAGTATGCTGCTAGAGGGACTTATATATATCCACCCAAACCATCTATGCGTATCATTACAGATATTTTTGAATGGTGTGGATTGCATTTACCCAAATGGAACAGTATTTCAATTTCAGGCTATCATATTCGAGAAGCCGGAAGTACGGCCGTTCAAGAAATTGCTTTTACACTAAGTAATGGTAAAGCTTATGTACAAGCAGCCAAAGAAAAAGGATTAGATATTAATGTATTTGGAAAAAGGCTTTCTTTTTTCTTTAATGCACACAATAATTTATTTGAAGAAGTAGCAAAATTTAGAGCCGCTAGAAAAATGTGGGCTCAAATCATGAAGGACTTAGGTGCTACCGACGAAAAAGCACTAATGCTTCGTTTTCATACTCAAACGGGTGGAGCAACTTTAACCGCACAACAACCACTGAATAATGTGAGCAGAGTGACCATACAAACCATAGCAGCTGTATTGGGAGGTACCCAAAGTTTACATACCAATAGTTATGATGAAGCATTGGGCTTACCTACCGAAAATGCTGCTAGCATTGCACTTCGTACACAACAGATTGTAGCTTTTGAAAGCGGTATAGCAGACAGTGCTGACCCATTGGCAGGAAGCTATTTTGTAGAAAATTTAACCAACGAAATAGAACAAAAGGCTTTGGACTTAATAAAACAAGTAGATGAGATTGGTGGAAGTGTAAGCGCCATTGAAAACGGATTTATGCAAAATAAAATTGCTGAAAGTGCCTATGCCTATCAAAAAGATATTGAGTCAAAAGAAAAAATAATAGTAGGCGTTAATGAATTCAAATCCGACACTGCCGAAAAAATACCTATTTTAAGAATTGACGAGCAAATAAGAACCACCCAAATTGCAAAATTAAATATCCTCAAAGCAAATCGTGATCAAAGTAAAGTTACTGACTGCTTGAAAAATATTAAGGTCGCAGCCCAATCAAGTGCCAATTTAATGCCTTCCGTCATCGAAGCCGTTGAAGCACATTGTACTTTAGGCGAGATTGCCAATGTGTTAAGATCGGTTTTTGGAGAATACCAATCATAAAATATTCATTTAAATACATTCATTAATAAATTCATCTATGAGAAAAATTAGTTTAATCGTTTTTAGTTTAGTACTTATTACCATGAATAGTTGGGCACAAGAATTGCCAAAAAACTATAGCCAACTTGTAAAAGATGTCGAGCCTCAACTAATTAGTTGGAGACAACATTTTCATGAAAATCCAGAACTTTCTAACCGTGAATTTAACACGGGAAAATACATAGCAGACTATTTAAAAACTTTAGGTTTGGAAGTTCAATATCCAGTAGCTAAAACAGGTGTGGTAGCAATTTTAAAAGGGGGTAAACCAGGTCCTGTAGTCGCATTAAGAGCCGACATTGATGCATTACCAGTAATAGAAAGAACTCCTATCCCATTTGCTTCTAAAGTAACCGCCGATTTTGCTGGACAAAAAGTAGGCGTAAGCCATGCTTGTGGTCATGATTCACATATTTCTATTTTAATGGCTACGGCTAAAGTATTAACTGCCATGCAAAAAGAAGTTCCTGGCACTGTGGTATTCTTATTTCAACCTGCCGAGGAAGGTCCTCCAGGTAATGAAGAAGGCGGTGCACCCTTAATGATTAAAGAAGGTGCCTTGGATCATCCAAAAGTGGATGCAGTATTTGGTCTTCATATTGAATCTCAAATTCCTGTGGGTACCATTGCTTATAAGTCTGGAGCTTTTATGGCTTCTTCTGACTGGTTCACTATTAAAGTAAATGGCAAAGGAAGTCATGGTTCTCAACCTTGGGGAGGCGTTGACCCTATTGCTGCCTCGGCTCAAATTATTGAAGGACTTCAACATATAGTTAGTCGTCAAATGGATTTAACTAAAGCACCTCTGGTTATAACAGTGGGAACCATTAATAGTGGTGTACGTTCCAATATCATTCCAGAATCAGCCGTAATGACGGGTACCATCAGAACTTTGGATGGTGGAATGCAAAAAGAAGTTCATGAAAGAATCAAAACTACAGTAAAAGCTATTGCAGCTAGTTCTGGTGCTACTGCTGATGTAACCATTGATACAAAAACATTGGTCACTTACAATGACCCCGCATTGGTTAAAAAAACTGCCCCTTCTTTAATAAAAGCAGCTGGCGGAGAAAATAATATCATAGAAACTACTTGGCAAACTGGAGCAGAAGACTTTTCTTATTTTGCAGAAAAAGCACCTAGTTTCTTTTTTTACTTAGGTGGATTACCTAAAGGCACAAATGCCAATGAAGCCGCATCACATCATACCCCAGATTTTTTCCTTGATGAATCTGGATTTATTGTAGGTGTTAAAGCTTTTTGTCAATTGGTTTTTGATTATGGAAAATCTAATAAATAAAAATAGATTCATATAGCTACAATAAAAAAAGCTGCCCCTTAAAATAGAGGCAGCTTTTTTTATAAAATTTTTTATTTTATAAAACTAAATTTCTTGCTCCAAAAAGCAAACTCCCAATTCTAACCATCGTACTACCCTCTTTTATAGCCAATTCATAATCACCACTCATGCCCATACTTAAAGTGTCAAAATGTACATTATTCAATTTAGTTTTTACTTGAGCAAAAGTGGTCGCCAACCCATCAAATTCTTTTTTTAAAATAGTTTGATCCTCCGTAAAACTTGCCATACCCATTAACCCTTTTACAACCACATTGGGGTAATTAGATAAACGGCCACTGTCAATTAACTCTAATAAACTTACTGCATCAAATCCAAATTTAGTTTCTTCGCTAGCAATATGTACTTGCAATAAACAACTTATGATTCGATGATTTTTAAGAGCTTGCTTATTAATTTCTTGAAGTAATTTTTCTCCATCTACTCCATGTATCAACTGAACAAAAGGGGCAATGTATTTTACCTTATTGGATTGTAAATGCCCAATAAAATGCCAATGAATGTCTTTAGGAAGTGCCACTTCTTTATCCACTAATTCTTGCACATAATTTTCGCCAAATACACGATGGCCCAAATCATATAGTTCTTGAATATCTTTATTAGGCTTAGTTTTACTTACAGCTACTAAGCTTACATTAGTCGCATCTACAATTGCCTTAATTTTTTGATATGCTTCTTTATGAACAGACATCTACATTATTTAGTTATGTTTCTTCCAATGACCATTTTTTGAATCTCACTAGTCCCTTCATAGATCTGCGTAATTTTTGCATCCCGCATTAATCTTTCTACATGGTATTCTTTTACAAAACCATATCCCCCATGCACCTGAACCGCTTCCGTGGCTACCCACATAGCGATATCACTTGCATGCAATTTAGCCATTGCTGCTGAGATGGTATAGTCTAATCCTTGGTCTTTTTCCCAAGCTGCATGGTAACAAAGCAATCTGGCTGATTGAATTTTAGTAGCCATTTCGGCCAATTTAAATTGAATGGCTTGGTGTTCATGTATGGGCTTGCCAAAGGTTTGTCTTTGTTTGCTATAGGCCAATGCCAATTCATAAGCTCCACTTGCAATACCTAATGCTTGAGCTGCAATACCAATTCTACCCCCATTTAAAGTTTTCATAGCAAAAGTAAATCCAAGCCCATCCGCTCCTATTCTATTTTCTTTAGGTACTATAACATCTGTAAAAGAAACCGAATGCGTATCACTGCCTCTTATGCCTAATTTATTTTCTTTTGCTCCAACTGAAATTCCAACTGTATTTTTTTCAACAATAAAAGCATTAATTCCTTTGGATCCTTTAGATGCATCCGTCTGTGCCATCACCAAATACACCGATGCAGTAGATCCATTGGTAATCCAATTTTTTACTCCATTCAATAGATAATGGTCTCCTTTATCTATGGCCGAAGTATGTTGATGTGTTGCATCACTTCCTGCTTCTGGTTCACTTAATAAAAATGCTCCAATATATAAAGCGCCATCTTTTTTACCTTGAGCTAAGTGTGTTAAATATTTTTTCTTTTGTTCCTCAGTTCCATAATGCTCTAAGCCCCAACATACCAAGCTATTGTTCACACTCATCACCACACTTACACTTGCATCTACTTTGCTAATTTCTTCCATAGCTATCACATAACTCAAAGTGTCCATTCCAGCACCTCCATAGGTGGGAGAAGCCATCATGCCTAAAAAACCTAAATCGGCCAATTGTTCTAATGGTTCTTTTGGAAATTTTTGAAGCTCATCACGTTCTATCACCCCTGGTAAACATTGTTGTTGTGCAAAAGCACGAGCCGCTTTTTGAATCATTAACTGCTCCTCTGTAAACTTGAAATCCATACCTCTTTAATTTCTACAAAATTACGCTAACAATTGTTAGTGAGATAATTTATTTTTAATTAATTGAGCTAAGACTGATTTATCACGCTCATCTATGAAAGCTGTACTGTCTTGTCTAAAATGACGTTTAAAAGCGAGTATGGCGGTATTGGTATCTTTAATATCATATCCTATAATAGATAAAGCCATTGGTACAGATATTCCAGTGGGTAAAGAATCGGTCATTGTTGGTTCAAACCAAACTCCAAAGCCATTGATGGCCAATTTGGTCCATGGAAATTGAATATTTGGATCTACTTTTCGGGTAGGTGCAATATCCCCATGTCCAATAAAATTATTATTAGGAATTTTGTAAGTATCTTTTAGTTTAGCCAATACTAATAGCAAGCTGTTTATTTGCGCACTGTCAAATGGCTCAAATCCATTATTGTCTAATTCAATGCCAATGGAACTTGAATTGATGTCGGTATTGTTTCCCCATTTACCCACGCCCCCATGCCAAGCCCTTAAATAATCATTCAACATATGATGTATGGTCCCGTCCTTACAGATTACATAATGCGCGCTCACTTTGGTTCTTTCTAAGGTGAAGGTTCTTAATGTTTGCTCACATGAGTTTTGAGCAGTATGATGAATGATGACAAAATTTGGTTTTCGCAAATCAAAATTGGTGGTCCCTACCCATGCTGTTGCTTTAGGCAATTGATCAATGATTTGAATCCCTGGATTTTCCTTAATTTGTTTTACTAAAATGGATCTTTGATGATGGTAAAGACGATTTGTTTTAGCGAAGGGAAAGTGATTACAGGCAATAAGTGTAACGAGTAATAAAGCGCCCAGTAAGGAAGCAGATTTTTTATGAAATTGCATTGTCTAAGTATTTTTTTTGCCCCTCATTATTAAATTTTACAATTAGATGCAAGTTGGTTCCTGTTGACTCAAACAATGAAAGCTTCCCAATCCCCATATGATATCTGTTGAATCAATACCCACCACTTCTCTTGTAGGGAAACAAGATTGAATGATTTGCATGGCTTTATCATCTAATGAACATTTAAAAGTAGGTACTACCACATGTCCATTACTAATATAAAAATTAGCATAAGAAGCCGGCAATAGCTGACCTTCATAAATGACATCCGCAGGCATCGGCAATTCCACAATATTCAATTGCTTGCCATTGAGCAAACGCATTTGTTTTAACTCTTTTAAATTTTGTTGCAGTAGATCGAAATTAGGAGATAGTACATTGCTTTCCACCACTGTTATCACTGTATCTTCATTTACAAAACGAACAGTATCATCAATATGCCCATCTGTATCATCGCCCACAATCCCATCACTCACCCACAAAACTTGATCAATTCCATAATAATCACTCAAATATTTTTCAATTTGTGTTTGATTTAAATGTGGATTCCGATTCTTATTCAACAAACAAGATTTAGAGGTCATCACAGTTCCTGCTCCATTAAAATCCACCGAGCCTCCTTCCATAATAATGCCTGGATTAAATACAGGTAAACCTAATGCCTTAGCAATACTGGTGGGTATTATATCATCTAAATCATAAGGTGGATATTTACCACCCCAAGCATTGATGTTCCAGTCTATAATTACTTTAGGATCTATTGGATTATTTCTTATTAAAAAGGCAGGCCCATGATCTCGGCACCAAGCATCATTGGTTGGATGCAAATAAAATTGTATGCGCTCTAAATTAACACCTGCTAATTGCAACATTTTTTGAGCCGAGTTACGCATTTTTTCATCCACTACATTAATGCATACTTTTTCTGTTAAGGAAACTATTTTTACAAATTCTGTATAAGATGGATAAATACTAGCTATTTTACCTGGCCAACTTTCTTCTTTATGTGGCCAACTTAACCAAATGGCATCATGTGGTGCAAATTCTGCAGGAAAATAATAACCTAAAGATTTCGGTGTAACGTTACTCATTGTCATCAAGATATCTTTGGGTAATAGGTTGATAAGAATCAATTCTACGATCACGTAAAAATGGCCAATGTGTTCTATAGCTGTCCGATTTTTCAGTATCAATATCTATTACAGCTACTTCTTCTTTATCATGCGTGGCTTCATATAATAAAGTTCCGAAAGGATTGCTTACAAAACTACCTCCCCAAAATTTCATCAATCCATTTTGCTCTAACCCAACTCTATTCACACTTATCACCGGCACCCCATTGGCCACCGCATGACTGCGTTGTATGGTTTGCCATGCGTTGTATTGTTCTTTATTAGTGGCCTCGTCCTGTGCAGTTGCCCAACCTATTGCCGTTGGATAAAATAACATTTCAGCACCCATTAAAGTAGTAATTCTTGCAGCTTCGGGATACCATTGATCCCAACATATCAAAACACCAATGGTAGCAAATTTTGTTTTGAAAACTTTATACCCTAAATCACCTGGAGTAAAATAAAATTTCTCGTAATAAGCAGGATCATCAGGGATATGCATTTTACGGTACTTTCCTAAATAAGTACCATCTGCATCCAACACCGCAGTGGTATTATGGTATAAGCCTTCTGCTCTTTTTTCAAATAAAGAAGCAATTATCACCACGCCTAATTCTTTGGCGAGTGCGGCTAAGGTATTACTTGTTTCGCCCGGAATGGATTCGGCCAATTTAAAATTATCATAAGCCTCAACATCACAAAAATACAAGGAAGTAAAAAGTTCCTGCAAGCAAATAATATTAGCTCCTTTTTTTGCAGCTTCTTTTATTTTTTCAATAGCTTTTGAAGTGTTGGCAGTTTTAGATGCCTCACAAGTCATTTGAACTAATCCTACTTTAACAATGGCCATAATTATAAATTAAAACTATTACAAAATTAATTGATTACGCTATCATTTTTGTTTTCCATAGCCAATTTGTTTAAGCTAGGTTGTTTTTTGAATGATGGCATCAAAACTACGAATACCTAATAACTTTTGAGTGATAAACCCTTCGGCATACTCCACTCCAATTTGATGACCCAACTCTTTGGCTCTTCCTTTCACAAAATCTAAAAAAGCATTACCAGAAATAAAAGTATCTGGCTCGGTGGAAGTTGGATCGAAAAACTGAGAACTATGGGCTAAGATGGCTTCCATTTTCTTTTCCATATAAGCACTAATGTCCACCACAAAATTAGGCGTCAAATTTCTTGATTGTATATAATGAAACACTTGAGTAGGCCTCCATGGCGCTTGCGCTACTCCATTATGGGTAGTTTGTATTTTAACTAGCCCTGATAAAAAAGCAGCATCCACAATTAATTTTGCAGCACGTCCATGATCTGGATGTCTGTCTTCGGGCGCATTACAAAATATAATGGCAGGTTGATACTTTCGAATCGTTTCAATAATTGCAAATTGATTTTCTTTATTGTTCTCAAAAAAACCATCGGCCATCCCTAAATTTTCTCTTACACCTATGCCCATCACTTGAGCCGCCAATTGAGCTTCTTTTAATCTTTGTGAAGTAGTTCCTCTGGTCCCTAGTTCCCCTTTGGTTAAATCTACAATGCCTACTTTTTTGCCTTCAGACACTGCTACTAATAAAGCACCAGCACAACCCAACTCGACGTCGTCGGGATGAGCACCAAAAGCAAGTATATCTAGTTTTTGCATATTCTATATTTAAACATCACTTAAAATTTACTTTTTCCTATTATCTCCTTATCACAAAGGTAAGTACACAAAAGTCTTTCTTGACAAAAAACCCTCTCTTACTTGCGTAAGAAAGGGTTTGAATAAGTATAAAAAGAAATGTTTTTGAATTATCTCTCTTTTATTTTTTCTTGGCGTAACGCTTGTTGAATTTATCAATACGACCAGCTGTGTCAACCAACATGTTTTTACCTGTGTAAAAAGGATGTGAAGTGTTAGAAATCTCCAATTTAATAATTGGATACTCTTTACCGTCTTCAAACAACACTGTTTCTTTGGTTTGTGCAGTTGATTTGCCTAAGAATTGAATACCGTTACTCATGTCCTTGAACACTACGAAACGATACGCTTCTGGATGGATACCTTCTCTCATATGTATGATTTTTAAGGATGTACGGGTTTTGCCGTACAATTTATTTAATAGGACGCAAATTTAGCCTAAACCTAGGTTTTAGCCAAATTTTAAGGGGGTTAATAAGGGATTAGCCCAATTACTTCATATTGATATACTGAAGCGGTAACCCTAGGTTCCCAGCCTTGCAAGCCGCTATAACATCTTGTAAATCATCGATTTTCTTGCCTGTAACACGGACAATATCGTCCATAATGGCCGCTTGAACCTTCAGGCCACTCTCTTTTATGAGCTTGACCACTTTTTTGGCATCTTCCTGCTTTAAGCCATTTTTAACAGAAACATCCTTTTTAAAGATTTTGCCACTGGGGAAGGCCTCTTTTGAAAAATCAAAAGCCGAGGCATCGATACCTTGTTTCATCGATCTACTTAATAATACATCCACTATTTGCTGAATTTTCATTTCTGAATCAGACTCTAGTTTAAGTAAATATTCTTTTTTATTTAAGTCAATCACCACATGATTGCCTTTAAAATCAAATCGATTCGTGATTTCTTTTTTTACAATATTAACTGCATTATCCAATGTTTGAATATCTACAGAGCTGGCAATATCAAAGGATGGCATAATTTTTAATTTAAGATTTTACAATATTTTTGGGGAACCATTTCTTAGACATTAGTAAGAAAATGAAACCTAATATAATTAATAGTACGGAAATTAATTCAGCTTGAGTGGGTTGAAATGGCAAGGAAGCTATTTTATTATTGACCCTTATTTTTTCTATAAAGAAACGTTCCCCTCCTGCAAATAGGAAATAGACCCCTGTTAAAATACCTGGTTGTGTGATTTTTTTACGAAAGCTCCACATAATCAGAAATAATACAAACATGATCACTATTTCAAAAAAAGTGCTCGGATAGACGGCTACAGGAAGTTGATTACAATAATTTCCAACACAACCCGGAATGGCCACCCCTTCATTGACCACATTGTGCGGATAAGTATAAGCCCACATCCAGTCCGGTAACCAAGCAAATGGTTTTGGAGATAAATTAGCAATACCCCAATCACCATCTCCACTAATATGACAACCAATACGACCCGCTGCGTAGGCAAAAATCATAGTGGGTGCCATGGCATCTGCAAAATGAATCACCCTAATTTTATATTTTCTAATATAAATAATAACCGCAATCGTTGCTAAAATAAGTCCTCCGTAAAAAGTAAGCCCGCTAAATGATACTAAAGAACCGATAGGGTCTTTAACTAATTCATCAAAATTTTCAAGATTATGGAAAATTTTAGCTCCAATAAATCCCCATAAAGCTGCTGTTAAAACTACATCACCTACTCTATCATGCGTCCACACCAATACAGTCCTGGCTTCAGGCTTAGCCAATTTAGCTTTGTCCTTTTCTCTCCATTTTAAAAACAAAAGCAATAGCCCCATTACAAAGCCGGCAGCAAAATTACCCTCTAAGGATAAAATAAATGCTTGTGTATTATTTAAAGCATTTTCGATGGTAAAGGCTCCAACAATCTTATAACCAAAGAAAAAGCCAAAGAAAAAATTAGTAAGTAATTCTGAAATAGTAGCAGAGGCACCCACCATCATTTTTTCTTCTACATAGCCAAATTCACCTAAGGCTTCTTTTCTTTTAATTTCAGAAAACAATACATAACCAGCAGCTATAAAGGCAAGTGCTACAAAAAAACCAAATGAATTAACCAGCTTTAAAGCTGTTAATTTAATTCCAAATAAATCTTCAAATAAGTAATATAAATTAGGATACATATAGTGGTATAAATAGGTAATGCAATGTACGAAAAAAAAAGGCCACACTAGAAAGTGCGGCCGTGTTTACTAACCCATCTAAAAACAAAAACTGTTGATAAATATTTTTAACTAATTACAATGCTCTTGGAATACTGTAATCAAGTGTTGTGCAATCAATTGAGCCGGTCTACCTTCAATTTGGTGTCTTTCCACCATATTGACTAATTGACCATCTTTAAATAATAAAATTGCTGGCGAAGAAGGAGGATAAGGTAATTGTAATTCTCTTACTTTATTTACCGCTTCAATATCAAAACCTGCAAAACTGGTAGTAATATAATCTGGTTTGATAGTTGCATTGGCAATTGCCATTAAAACACCTGGTCTACAAGCACCAGCAGCACAACCACAAACTGAATTAATCACTAACAATGTTGTACCATCTTTTTTCACTGCATTTTCCACTTCAGATGCTGTTGTTAAATCTTCAAATCCATTATCAACTAACTCAGCCTTCATTGGTAAAACGATCTCTTCAGGGTACATAACATCTACTATTTGTACCAAAATTAGGGATTTTAAAAATGCCCTACAAATTTGTTTTCAAGTCATATAGGCAGTTAACACAATGATAATATGCCATTATGTCTTAATAATAGAAAGAAATCTACCTTAAATACCCTAATATCTTCAACATCGACTGAGCAGTTTGCTCTTTTGCATATACCCAATCTACCATCTTTCCAGTCTTAGCATCTTTTTCTACAATAACATGCTTGGGTGAAGGAATTAAGCAGTGCTTGATTCCTCCATAACCGCTAATTTGATCTTGATAAGCCCCTGTATGGAAAAATCCAACATATAAGGACTCGTTATTCTCTTCTGCTTTGTCTTCTAATAAATCATTTTTAAGCTTAGGTAAGAATACCTCATTAATGTGCTCCTCTGAATCGTAATAATCATGACTATCACAAGTAAGGCCTCCTAACACTACGCGCTGATAATCATTTTCCCATTTGTTCACAGGGAGCATTAAAAATTTCTCACCAATACCCCAGGTGTCTGGCAAAGTGGTAATGAAAGAGGAATCAATCATATACCAACACTCTCTATCATTCTGTTTCTTTTCGGCAAGTACTTTATAAATATGTGCCATACTCTCTCCTACTGTAAAACTTCCAAACTCTGTATAAATATTAGGCATAGGGACTCTTGCCTTTTTACATGCCTTTTTAATATTCGAAACAATTTCATTGATCATAAATTGATAATCATATTCAAAACCTAATGAATGTTTTATAGGGAAGCCTCCCCCAATATTAATAGAATCTAATTCAGGACAGATTTTTTTAAGCTGACAATATAAATTGATGATCTTATTTAATTCGGACCAATAATAAATATCGTCCTTAATGCCTTTGTTTAAAAAGATATGTAACATTTTTAATTGGAACTTATCTTCATACCCTTCAATCTCATCTACATAGAACTCAAGTATATCCTTTGCCCTAATGCCTAAACGAGAAGTATAAAATGGGAAACTTGGTTCTTCTTCGGAAGCCACTCTAATGCCTAATTTAAAAGGCTCTTTTGTATTGCGCTTATAAAATTGTAATTCTTCTTTATTATCTAAAACCGGTATCACATTCTTAAACCCAGTATTAATTAATTTAGAAATTCTACTCATGTACAACTTTTGCTTATAACCATTGCAAATAATAAAAATATCCTTATTAATTTTTCTTCGCTTATATAATTGATTGATGATATCTATATCGTAAGCAAAGGAAGTTTCTAAATGTACATTGTGCGACAAAGCCTCTTCTACAATAAATGAAAAGTGAGAACTCTTTGTACAATAACAATAAAAATATTCCCCTTCGTATTTGTGCTTTTTAAAAGCTGCTGCAAACATTTGCTTTGCTTTTTTTATCTGCATTCCTATTTTAGGTAGGTAAGTTAATTTTAATGGCGTCCCATGTTTTTCAATAATGGCTTTTAAATCAAGTCCATTAAATTGTAAATAACCATTGTCATCCACTTCGAAACCTTCTTGTGGAAAATGAAAGGTTTGATTAACCAACGAGGTGTAGGTATTGTTCATTTGTAAACAGGGGTTGTTTGCTTGTTATTTTTAGAGCACAAAAATAGTTCTTTGAACGGATATTGGGGACGGAAATTTCGAGGGGAATTCGAGAAGTGCTTTAAAATCTTACAGGGCAGAAACACAAATCCCCTCCGGATAAGTCCGGAGGGGATTTAAAAATCATAAGAGAAGAATTTTCGAGCCTTTATATTTTATAAAAGGCGAGTAAACCAAAGCCCCTCTCGAG
>CANHLZ010000050.1 GCA_947461595.1 Bacteroidota bacterium
ATTTTATTAAGTGGGATAAGTAATCAAGCCTGCCCCTTTATGGGGTAGGCTTGAAAAATCATAAGAGATAGTATTAATAACCCTTATTTTTTAATTAGGGTTATTAATAGTCTTTTAAAAAAATAATTTTTTTAAATAAATCATTAGAGGTAGAATGAACAATACTCAAATTTCTTATTGAGGATTGTTTATTCTATACACGCGTAAAAAATTTCCTCCTAATACTTTCGCAATGTCTTTATCGGAATAGCCTCTTGCTATTAATG
This sequence comes from Bacteroidota bacterium, assembly GCA_947461595.1. Lineage (GTDB taxonomy): Bacteria > Bacteroidota > Bacteroidia > Chitinophagales > Chitinophagaceae > Sediminibacterium. The sequence goes on from CANHLZ010000050.1 coordinate 267, forward strand.
CTTGTGTAAACTTAGGATAATCTAACACAGTTCTTAATTGTTTTGGGGCAGAATCAATGCCATCAAAATCAGAGCCAATACCCACGTGGTCAACGCCGATTAATTTTACAATGTGGTCAAAATGTTTCATAAGTATTTCAATATCGGGCTTATTGGCTTCACTTTCAGTAGCATATTTTTCTGCGAGCATGGTTTGAGCGTATTCTTTTTGAAGACCTGCTTTTAATAAAGAGTCCATTTCGGTTTTATGTTTCATTCTAAACACATTGTCTTTTTTTTCAAAAGTACTGTCTACAAAGGCAGAGTAAAAATTAAGATGAATCACCCCACCATTTTTCCCAACGGCTACAATTTGAGCATCTTTTAAATTTCTTGTAACTGGACAAATAGAATAAGCATTGCTATGGGAAGCAATCACAGGCTTGGTAGTTGTTTTAATGGCGTCCCAAAAAGTAGCTTCACCTACGTGAGAGATGTCAACAATAATACCTAGTTTATTCATGCGATGAATAATTTCTTTTCCAAATGCAGTAAGACCTTTAGGACCAGTATAGTTTTTATCTTTTTCGTCCATATGTGAACTTGCCCAACTGGGAGAGTTATTCCAAGTAAGGGTCATATAGCGAACACCTCTTTTATAGAAAGTATCTAAACGATCAATATTGTCTTCGATCATGTGTCCTCCTTCTACTCCAAATTGGGCTACAATTTTATTTTCTTTTAAAGCTTTTTGTATGGCCGCCCAGTTTTTTGCTACTACTATTTTATCTGGATTGCGCGCAGCTACTGCGTCTAAAGTGTCCATTTCTCTCATGGCCCAGGCATAAGGATTTGCTTTGGTTCCATCGCACCAAACAGAAAATAATTGGTAATCCAAGCCGCCTTCTTTGAATCTTTTTAAGTCGGAATGGTTGATGCCGGTTAAGTCCTTATCTAGGCTTACTTTTTTCTCAATACATGCAGTAAGTGCATCATTATGTGTGTCCACCAATACCGATTTGAAGTGAATGGCTTGGGCATGCGCGTTGACAGCGATTAAAAGTAAAAGGGAGGCTAAATATTTCATAGGAGCAGATTGTTTTAATTGACAACTAAAATAGCTATTTTTGCTCACCTAAAAACGACTATGTTAGACAAATTAGAAGCCATAAAAGCAAGATTCCAGCAGGTAGGGGTGGCTTTAACCAATCCGGAAATCATCAATAACCAATCAGAATTTGGGAAATTGAGCAAAGAATACCGTTCCTTGGAGAAAATCATCATTCCTTATGAGCGATATAGGAAAGTATTGGACGAACATAAATTTGCCAAAGAAACTTTAAATGGAGATGATGCAGAAATGCGCGAGTTGGCAAAAATGGAAATGCCGGGGTTAGATGCAGAAAAAGAGAGTTTGGAAAAAGATTTAACGAAATTATTAATACCTAAGGATCCACAGGATGATAAGAATGCCATTATTGAATTAAGGGCAGGTACAGGTGGTGACGAAGCCAGTTTATTTGTTGGTGATTTACTTACGATGTATACAAGGTATTGTCAGAAAAAAGGATGGAAAGTAGCGCTAGTAAGTGAGAGCGAAGGCTCTGTGGGAGGTTATAAGGAAGTGATATTAGAAGTAATGGGTGAAGATGTATATGGTACCATGAAATTTGAAAGTGGCGTGCACCGTGTTCAACGGGTACCTTCTACTGAAACACAAGGAAGAGTGCATACTTCAGCGGCTACCGTTGCGGTGATGCCCGAAGCGGAAGAAGTAGATTTTGTTTTGAATCCTGCAGATGTGAAAATGGAGACATCTAGAAGTGGAGGTGCAGGAGGACAAAACGTAAATAAAGTAGAGACCAAAGTAATGTTAACACATATTCCTACAGGTACTGTTATTATTTGTCAAACAGAGCGTTCGCAGTTGGGCAATCGTGAAAAAGCAATGACGATGATGCGTACGAAATTATTTGAAGAGCAAGTACGCAAGCAAGAAGATGAAATTTCAAGACATCGTAAAACATTGGTAAGCACAGGGGATAGAAGTGCCAAAATTAGAACCTACAATTGGCCACAAGGAAGAGTTACCGACCATAGAGTAGGGGTGACTTCTTATAATTTAGATGCAGTCATCAATGGAGAGATAGAAGAATTTATTGAAGCATTGCAAGTAGCGGAGAATGCTGCCAAGATGTTAGTGCAACAATAAGATTTTAAATTATTTAGCTAAGCTTTTTTCCCACTCCCAAGCAGTACGCATCATTTCATCTAAGTCATACTTACAAGTCCAGCCTAGTTCTTTTACTGCGTAATCATTATTAGCATAGATAGCAACAATATCGCCTACTCTTCTTGGGCCAATTTCATAATTTAATTTAACGCCAGCTACTTTTTCAAAAGCTTTAATGGCTTCTAAAACAGTGATGCCGTTGCCTGTGCCTAAATTGAATATATCGCAATGATTTGTTTTATCATTTTTAATAGAATATTGTAAAGCCAAAGTGTGGGCATGTGCAATATCGCAAACGTGAATAAAATCACGAATGCAACTTCCATCGCGCGTATCATAATCGGATCCGTAAACAAGCATTTTTGGTAATTTACCAATGGCTGTTTGTGTAATGGCGGGCACTAAATTTTGTGGACGTCCAATAGGTAATTCGCCAATCGCTATAGAAGGATGAGCACCTACTGGATTAAAGTACCTTAATAATATACTTGACAATGGATGTGCTACGGTACTATCTTGTACAATGGTTTCACCCATTTGCTTGGTAGCGCCATAAGGAGAGGCGGCTGTTTTTAATGCGGTAAGCTCAGTAACTGGTATAGTATCTGGGTTACCATATACCGTGCAGGAAGATGAAAAAATAAAATGCTTGGCATTGTATTTAACAGCCAATTGTAATAAATGTATTAAAGAAAATAAATTATTCTCGTAGTATTCCAAAGGCCTTTCAACCGATTCTCCTACTGCCTTGTAAGCTGCAAAATGAATGATGCCTGTTATAGTAGGGTGCGCTATAAAAATTTGCTCTGTAGCTTCTTTATTGGTTAAGTCAATTGCATAATTCTTAATTTTTTTACCTGTAATTTGTTCAATACCAGCTAAAGAATGAGTGGAAGCTCTAGATAAATTATCTACTGAAATAACATCAAAACCATTTTGAATTAAATCAACAATGGTATGGGCGCCAATATAACCGCAACCTCCAGTTACTAAAATAGTTTGCATTAAGAATGATTAGATTACAAAGTAACGAAAAAAAACTTTAGGAAGCTTTATTGGCTAAGGTAAATCCAACAGTGGTTCCTACACCCAATTTACTTCTGAGATGCATGGTCTCATTGTGTGCTTCTATAATATGCTTACAGATAGCCAATCCTAAGCCAGTTCCTCCAATTTCTCTACTTCTTGCATCATCGGTACGGTAAAAACGCTCAAATAATCTAGGAATGTGTTCTTCGGCAATACCTATACCATCGTCGCTTATCTCAATTAAAATTTTTTGATCTTCAATGGCGTAAACACTTGCAATAATTTGGCCATCTATTTTGCCATACTTAGTGGCATTAGAAAGAATATTAACGATGACCTGATATATTTTATTCTTATCTGCAAAAACATAAGTAGGTGCTTCAGAGCCTTTCTTAAAATGGAATTGAATATTTTTATTAATCCATTTCACATTTAAATTGTTTACCGCTTCGGAAATGATGTCTTGAATAATAAAGGATTGTTTTAAAATAGGATCTTTATTAATTTCCAAATTAGTAATGGAGTCCACATCATTGAGTAACTGAACCAATCTTTGCACATTGGATTGGGCTTTACTAACGAATCTTTTTCCCGATGCGGGTTCTTCCATCGCACCATCTGCTAATAATTCTAAGTAACCCTGTATGGCAAAAATGGGTGTTTTAATTTCGTGGGAAAGATTTTGTAAAAACTCTTTTCTAAATGCTTCATTGGATTGAAGATCTTGAATTTCTTTTGTTTTTTGAGCGGCCCATTCTTCTACATCTGCTCTCACCTCATCGATTCCTTTTTGTGGCAATATGTATTTTTGATAAGCTTCTTCTCTTTTACTTGCTTTGGTTTGTGCAATAAGTTTATAAATTAATTTTATTTTACGATAAATAAAATGTTCTAAAATTTCATTGAGTAAAAAATAAATAATAACGAAACTGGCAATAAAATAAACCAATAATAATTTCCAATTGGAGAACAGGATAAAAACGCTAAGCGTAATTAAAGTAGCTAGCAGTAAAGCTGTTAAGGCAGCCAGTTGTTTTGGTGAGAGATTTTTTCCTTTAAACATAATTTAGTTAAACCCTTGGATAAATTAAAAATGCCTACACAAAGTTATCCTTTTATTGCTAATAATCGAACTTGTACCCTACGCCTTTAACGGTCGTGATACAATCAATACCCAATTTGGCCCTTATTTTTCTGATGTGTACATCAATGGTGCGGTCGCCTACAATAACATCGTTACCCCATACTTGAGATAAAATTTCCCCCCTTAAAAATACTCTTCCAGGCTGAGCGGCGAGTAAGTAGAGTAATTCAAATTCTTTTTTAGCCAATACGTAGTTTACTCCTTTCAGTGTAGTTTTGTATTGAGAAAGGTCGATACTTAAGTCGTTGCTATTAATCACTTTACTTTGACCTTTAACAGGTTGTAATCTTCTAAATAAGGCACTGATTCGACTAATTAAAACCTTAGGACTAATGGGCTTGCTTATAAAATCGTCTCCTCCTATTTCTAGTCCTTTGATATGAGAAGTTTCATCATTTAATGCAGTTAATAATACAATTAAAGTTTTGTCAAATTGTGTATTGCTTCTTAAGTATTCACAAACTTCAAAACCATTTCTTTTGGGCATCATCACATCCAAGATGATACAATCTGGTGCGTAAGTGTTTGCTTTTTCTATGGCTTCGCTGCCATCTTTGGCGGTGAAAACTTCAAATCCGGCTTTGATTAAATGAAAGCTAATGATTTCAAGAATGTCCGGTTCATCATCTGCAATTAATATCTTAATAGGTGCTCCCATAATTTTTTACTTATTCAAAATTAGTTTTTATATGCCACAACACCTTGATCAATCCATATTATCAAATTGTTAACTAGCTTTTGAAATCATTGAAGGACAAGCTTTAATTAGTTGTCTAACAGGTGTTTGATATAGGGATTCATTTTCCGCTCTCTTCCTAATTGAGTGACTGGGCCATGTCCCGAATAGATGGACAAAGTATCAGGCAAGGGTAGTATTTGATTACGGATGCTTTTGATCAAATCTTGGGGATTGCAACCCGGAAAGTCAGTTCTTCCTACACTATCTTTAAATATTAGATCGCCGCCTAAAATAAAATCTTGTTGTTGATGATAAAAGCAAACACTTCCCGGGGAATGTCCTGGGGTGAGCAAAATTTTAAATTTCTCTTTTCCAAATAAAATGATTTCTTGGTCTTGAATGTATTGTATTGGCCCCTTGTAGGCTTCCACAGCAATTCCATATTTAGCTGCTGCTTCAGGGAATCGATCCAGTACTACTTGTTCGTTGGGATGTAATAATGCTGTCAATCCATAAGTTTCACTAATAAAATTATTACCAAATACATGATCTAAATGACAATGTGTATTCAATAAAAGTGTAGGCTTCAAATCATTTTTGGAAATAAAATCGGACAATATTTTTTCTTCCTCTTGCGTGTAGCATCCTGGATCTACAAGGATCGCTTCTTTTTTTTCATTGAAAAGGATATAAGTATTTTCTTGAAAGGCGTTGAAGCAAAATGATTGAATGGTAAGCATGGTTATTTATTGGTGCTTAAATTTTTGCAAATGTTTTTTACGATGGTAGGCCCTTCATAAATAAATCCAGTCCAAACTTGAACCAGTGAAGCACCTGCTGCTATTTTAGCTTGTGCATCTTCGCCTGTAAAGATGCCACCACTTGCAATAATGGGAATGCGGCCCGCAATACCTTTGTGTAAGTATTGTAATACCTGTGTTGATTTTTCCAATAAAGGTTTACCACTTAATCCACCTGTCCCAATTTTTTTAGCTCTTTCTATATTTAAACCAGTTAATAAGCTACGATCTATAGTAGTATTGGTGGCTACCATTCCATCAATTTTTATTTCTGCAGTTAATTCAATGATATCATCTAATGCAGATAACGCTAAATCAGGCGCAATTTTTAATAAGATGGGCTTATTGTTTTTATTTAAATTTTGTAATTCAGAAAATATTTTTCTCAAAGATTCTTTTTCTTGTAACTCTCTTAATCCAGGTGTATTGGGCGAACTCACATTCACTACAAAATAATCTACTACCGATTCTAAGCCTTTAAAATTGGTGCAATAATCTATCCAAGCTTCGCTATTATCCGTTACTTTATTTTTACCAATATTGCCGCCTACAATTAAATTTGAGGTTGCTTTTTCTTTTCTTTCTTTTAATCTTTTTGCAATTATTTCTAAACCCTCATTGTTAAAACCCATTCTATTAATTAATGCTTTTTGATCTGTGATTCTAAACAATCTAGGTTTTGAATTGCCCCCTTGTGGTTTAGGTGTAACGGTTCCAATTTCTACAAAGCCAAATCCAAGCATTTCTAATTCATCTAAATAGGCTGCATTTTTATCAAATCCTGCACCTAATCCCACTGGATTAGGAAAGTGTAAACCGAAGCAGGTTTTTGCTAGGTCCTTTTCTTGATATTGAAATTGATTGGCCAATTGCTTTTTTAACAAAGGAACTGAAGAAGCCAATTGCAAACCACGCATTGAAACATGGTGAGCAGTCTCAGGAGACAAGAGAAAAAGGCTATTTCTTAGCAGAGGATATAACATATTGCAAATTTACAATGAATTATTTAGTTGCATAAACAACTTTTTATAAAAATGACTACATTTGAGGGGTCAATGAGGGTAATTTACAATGACCATTTCAAAATGCTTATTTTATGCAAGAGGCGTATATCGTAGCAGGCTTTAGAACGGCCGTTACAAAAAGTAAAAAGGGTGGATTTAGATTCATGAGATCTGATGAATTGGCTATTGAAGTCATCAAAGGATTGATGCAAACCCTACCTCAAATAGATCCCCAATTAATTGATGATGTTATTGTAGGCAATGCAGTACCAGAAGCTGAACAAGGCTTACAATTTGGTAGAATTATTGCTGCTAAAGCCTTGGGTATTGAAGTGCCAGGCATTACTATTAATAGATATTGTGCTAGTGGATTAGAAAGTATTGCCATGGCTACGGCCAAAATTAGAACAGGCATGGCAGATTGCATAATTGCAGGAGGCACTGAATCGATGTCGATGGTACCAACTGCAGGATGGAAAACAGTTCCTGCATATTCCATTACAGTAGATGAACCAGATTATTATTTATCTATGGGATTAACTGCCGAGGCGGTTGCCAATGAGTATAAAGTCAATAGAGAAGATCAAGATGCATTTGCTTTGGCTTCGCATCAAAAAGCAAAGCAAGCTATTGACAATGGATATTTTAAAAAAGGAATTTTACCCATTACGGTGAATGAAACTTATATCAACGAAAAAAACAAAAGAGCCACGAGAAGTTATGTGGTAGATACGGATGAAGGAGTGAGGGCCGATACTACTTTGGAGGCCTTGGCTAAACTCAAGCCAGCCTTCGCTTTGAAAGGATCTGTTACAGCTGGCAATTCCTCTCAAACAAGCGATGGGGCTAGTTTTGTAATGGTGATGAGTGAGAAAATGATGAACACTTTAGGATTAAAACCAATAGGTCGTTTAGTGAATTGCGCATCGGCTGGAGTACATCCAAGAATTATGGGCATTGGTCCTATAGCAGCTGTACCAAAAGTGCTTAAGCAGGCTGGTATGAAGCAGGATCAAATTGATTTGTTTGAATTAAATGAAGCTTTCGCTTCTCAATCTTTGGCAGTGATTAGAGCGCTAGCATTGGATGCCAATAAAGTAAATATCAATGGAGGCGCCATCGCATTGGGTCATCCATTGGGTTGTACGGGTAGTAAATTAACCGTACAAATTTTGAACGACTTAGAAAGATTGAATAAAAAATATGGAATTGTGACGGCTTGCGTGGGCGGAGGCCAGGGCATAGCCGGTATCATTGAAAGATTTTAAACCCTTTCAGGGTTTTGGAGATTGTAAATCCTTATAAAATATAGGATTTCCAATTTTCCCTCTTATGATTTTAAACCCTTTCAGGGTTTTGAGATTGTAAATCCTTATAAAATATAGGATTTCCAATCTTCCCTCTTATGATTTTAAACCCTTTCATGGTTTTGGAGATTGTAAATCCTACCACACATCAAAATCCTAGGTGTTTTCGTGCTTTTTTTTTGCCCATTTTTACCAAAAAATCAATATTTTACAGGTCCATTTTCCTTAAAATAAGCAAACTTATAATTATGCGTATATCTATTGTCGGAACCTTATTATTGTCATTGACCATGTCAATAACTAGCTTGTCTGCTCAAAAATCAAAAAAAATAGTGCCAGTACTAGCTGCTACTGAAACTAAAGTAGACATCAATAAAGTATTTAAAAATTGGAAACCTCGTAATGTGGGGCCAGCCTCTATGAGTGGTCGTGTCACTACGATTGATGCAGAAATAGCCAATCCAAATAATATATGGATCGGCGCTGCTTCTGGCGGTGTTTGGAAAACCAACAATAGTGGGGTAAGTTGGACACCCGTATTTGATGAACAACCTTTATTAAATATTGGTGCTTTAGCTATTCAACAATCAAATCCAAGTGTGGTATGGGTAGGAACAGGCGAAGGCAATCCAAGAAATTCAGTGAGTATGGGAGAGGGAATTTATAAAACATTAGATGCCGGTAAAACATGGAAGAGAATGGGTTTGGAGTTGACGAAGAATATTCATAGAGTTATTATAGATCCCTCCAATCCAAATATTGTTTATGCAGGAGCGATTGGAAACCCTTACGGACAAAGTAAAAACAGAGGAGTATATAAAACAACTGATGGTGGAGAAACATGGAATCAAATATTGTATACCAATGATACTTCTGGGGTGGGAGACATGATTATGGATCCAAAAAATCCCAATAAATTATTGGTTGCCATGTGGCATCATTACCGCAATCCTTATCATTTAGAAAGTGGTGGAAAGGGAAGTGGTATTTATATGACCATTGATGGCGGAAAAAGTTTCACCAAACTGGGAAAAGAAAACGGATTACCTGATGGAAATTTAGGTCGAGTGGGAATTGCGATGAGTAGGTCTAATCCTAATAGAGTGTATGCATTGGTAGAATCTACCAAAAGTGGTTTATATAAGAGTGATGATGGCGGATACAATTTTACTTTAGTGAATGCGCAAAAATCAATTGTAGACAATCGTCCTTTTTATTTTCAAGATATTATTTGCGATCCTTTAAATGAAAATACGCTTTGGTATATTAGTCAAACGGTGGTGAAAAGTATTGATGGTGGAAAGAATTTTGAAACCATTATTCCTTATAGTGGTATACATCCTGATCATCATGCATTTTGGATTCATCCGACAGATAATAAATTAATAATTGATGGAAATGATGGAGGTATTGGCATTACAAGAGATGGAGGAAAAACTTGGATGTTTGATGAAAAAATTCCAGTGGGTCAATTTTATCATGTGAATGTAGACAATGAAACACCCTATCATATTATGGGCGGCATGCAAGACAATGGTTCTTGGAGAGGCCCAGCTTATGCGTATATACAAGGAGGCATCAAGAATTTTTATTGGGATAATTTATGGGGTGGAGATGGATTTGATGTAGCACCTGATCCTGAAGATGCCAATTGGGTTTATGCTATGAGTCAAGGTGGTTCAGTAGGAAGATACAATACAGCAACAGGAGAAAGCACCTATATACAACCTCCTGCACCTGATGCAAAAACACTTTTACGTTTTAATTGGAATGCGGCCATTGCCCAAGATCCATTTGATAAAAAAACTATTTATTATGGTTCTCAATTTTTACATAAAAGTTTAAATAAGGGTGCTGCATGGAAGGTAATTTCACCTGATTTAACCACCAATGATAGTGTTAAAATTGATCAAACAAATAATGGAGGTTTAAGTTTGGATATTACCGGTGCAGAAAATCATTGCACTATAATTGCCATTGCCCCTTCTTCTATTCAAAAAGATTTGATATGGGTAGGCACGGACGATGGCAATGTTCAAGTGACAACCAATGGCGGTCAAACTTGGAGCAATGTCACAGCCAATATTACTGGATTGCCTAAGGGTTCATGGGTTCCTCAAATTAGAACTTCTACTTACAATGCCAATGAAGTTTTTGTAGTAGCCAATAATTATAGACAAGGGGACTTTGCTCCTTATATTTTTAGATCGACCGATTTAGGAAAAACATGGACCAATATTTTAAGTACGGCTAAAGTAACTGGCTTTGCATTAACGGTGATACAAGATCCAACTGAACCTAATTTATTATTTGTAGGAACAGAACAAGGCTTGTATGTGAGTTTAGACAATGGTGATAGTTTCCAGCAATGGAAAAATGGCTACCCATCTGTTTCCACTTATGATTTTGCCATTCAAGAAAGAGAAGCCGATTTAGCGATTGCTACTTTTGGTAGAGCTATGTGGGTATTAGATGATATTAAGCCTCTTCGTAAGTTGGCGCATAATAAAGGGATGGCCACTAACTTTTTTGTATCTGCACCAAATGCAGTTATTAATGCAGCCTATAAAAATTCAAGTTACGAATGGAGTACTTGGGGAATGTATGATGGAACCAATCGTCCTGTAGGGTATCCTTTTACTATTTATTTAATAGATAGTATTAAAAAAGTGAAAGTTCAAATTAAAGACGCGCAAGATTCTGTGATTAGAAATTTAACCTTTAAAGTGGACTCTGGATTTAACAGACAATATTGGGGATTTGAACAAAAAGGAAATCGTGCAGCAGGCATGCCAAAAACTGGAGGTGGAGGTGGTAGAAGAATGCTAGAAGAAGTGGCAGATGCAGATGATGTAAAAGAATTTAAAGGGCGTGATGTATTGGCAGGAAAATACAAAGTAGTGGTTACAGCTAATAATAAAAAAGACTCTATGTGGATAGAGGTAAAAGATGATACTAGATTAGCCGAAAGAACTGAAGTAGTTAAAAAGCAAGACGAGTTATTAGCAAAGCATCAGCCAATTGCAGACAAGTTTAATAGCGCTTTAGATCAATTAGATGAAGTAGATGCCTTGTTGACTCAATTAAAAACAGAGTGGAAGGATAAAAAAGACAAAGGGGTAGATACTTTAAATAAAGCGCATAAAGAGATCACTGCAAAATCAAAAGCTTTACGGGAATATATCATGGGTAAAAAGCAAGAGAAGCAAGGTTACGGTACGGTTGACGTTATTACGCCTATTTCTATTATTAGAGATGCAAGCATGTTAATTTTGGGTAAAAACACCATGCCGGGTGAACAAGAAGAAAAGAAATTGCAAGAGGCAGAAGTAGCCATTCAAAATGTAGTTACAAAAGCGAATGATTTTTTCACAAAAGATTGGAGCAATTTTAGAAAGCTAGTGGAAGCTACACCGATTGCTAAATTCAAGGATTATGAATCTATAAAATAAAATATTTAACGGGCCTTCGTAAAATAAGGGCCCGTTATTTTATAATTTAAATATTAAAAAAAGAATAGTATGAAAAAATTATTATTAATTACTGCAGTCTTATTTTCTTTGTTGGGTGTAAATGAAGTGGATGCTCAAAAGAAAAAAACAGTAGCTGCGAATGTCGAGCCATCCAACGGATTGGCGCAGGATCCAATTGTTAAAGCGCAAAATTTTAGATTGATTGGGCCATTTAGAGGCGGTAGGGCCGCTGCAGGGGCGGGTTCTTTTACCGATGTAAATACTTTTTACATGGGCTCTACCGGTGGCGGTGTATGGAAATCAATCGACGCGGGTAGTAATTGGAAAAATATTTCAGATGGCTTTTTTGGTGGTACCATTGGTGCCATTGCTTTAGCGCCATCTAATGAATCGGTGGTGTATGTGGGAGAAGGAGAAGGTACCATGAGAGGTAATGTGAGTGAGGGATTGGGAGGAATGTGGAAATCTATCGATGATGGAAAAACTTGGAAAAATATTGGATTGAAAGAAGCAAGACATATTGTAAGAATTGTAGTACATCCAAAAAATCAAGACATTATTTGGGCGGCGGTGATGGGTCATTTATTTGGGCCTAATGACAATAGAGGGGTTTATAAGAGCATGGATGGTGGACAAAATTGGAAAAAAGTATTGTACGTAAATGAGCAAACAGGCGCAAGTGATTTAGTAATAGATCCAAGTAATCCTGAAATTTTATATGCAGGTACTTGGCAACTAATGCGCACGCCTTATAGTTTAGAGAGTGGTGGAGAGGGATCTGGTTTATATAAAAGTACCGATGGCGGAGAAACATGGAATTCTATTAAAACCAACAAAGGATTTCCAAAAGGAGTATGGGGTATCAC
>CANHLZ010000051.1 GCA_947461595.1 Bacteroidota bacterium
ATAACCCTAAATAGAAAAATCGAGGTATATTGCATTCAAATTATTATTGACCTGATGACAATTCTTCTAAGACAAGTCAAAATTGCAGATCCAAGGTCGCCTCATAACGGGTTGGTTAGAGACATTTTAATACAAGACGAGCAAATCGTTTCCATCCACGAAAAATATACTGGTAAAGCAGATCAAATAGTAGAATTAACGAATACAATAGTAAGCCCTGGTTTTGTAGATCCATTTGTACAATTCTGCGATCCAGGCATGGAACATAGAGAAACTTTAACTACCGGAGCTGCTGCTGCTCAAAATGGAGGATTTACCACTGTATTTGTACTTCCCAATACACAACCAGTAATAGATAATAAATCTCAGGTTACCTATATCAAACAACATAGTCAGGATTTACCTATTCATGTTTTACCTATCGGAGCCCTTTCCAAAAAAGTGGAAGGGAAAGATTTAGCTGAAATGATAGACATGCATACCAATGGAGCCATTGCTTTTAGTGATGGTTTATATCCAGTTCAATCTACCCTCTTATTTTTGAAAGCACTACAATATGTAAAAGCTTTTGATGGAGTGGTCATTCAAATGCCAATTGATAAAAGCTTAGGCAGTTTGGGATTAATGAATGAGGGCATCCTATCCACTAAATTGGGTTTGCCGGGGATACCCGCTATTGCTGAAGAATTAATTATTTCAAGAGATATAGAATTACTTAAATATACACAATCTAAATTGCATATTACAGGAGTGAGTACTGCAAAAGGTATTGCCTTAATTGCTAATGCAAAAAAAGAGGGATTACAAATTACTTGTAGTGTAACACCTTATCATTTATTTTTCACGGAGGATGATTTGAAAGATTATGATACTTTATTAAAAGTATTCCCTCCTTTAAGAACCAAAGCAGATCAGAAAGCTTTGTTGACTGCGATAGAATCTGGTGTGGTAGATTGTATTAGTTCTCATCATATGCCACAAGATTGGGATGGCAAAACCATTGAATTTGAAAATGCTAAAGCGGGAATAGCTTCTATCGAAACAAGTTTTGCTACCCTGCATCATTTACTGCCTAAATTAACAGAACAACGCTTGGCTGAATTATTTTCAATCAATTCAAGAAATATATTTGGACTAAGTCCTGCTATCATTAACGAAGGGGCTATTGCAGAATTAACCCTATTTAGTAAAAAAGAAGTAACTCAAATTTCAAAGTCCAATTCTAAAAGCAAGTCGGCCAACTCTCCATTTTGGGATATAAAGTTAAATGGTAAAATTTTGGGAAGCTTGTCAAAGGGGTCGATTAATTTAAATAAATAATTAAAAAAAATATAATGGAAACTAAAATTACAACGCATATCGTTAAAGGATTAATGTTAAGTGCATTATCAATTGTATTTAGTATCGTTGTTTATGTTTTTAATTTATACGATATTTCCTGGTTGAATTGGGTCAATACAGCTGTTTTAATGGCAGGATTAATTTATGGTACTATTTTATATGCCAATCAAAACAATAACCAAGTAACTTTTGGTAATTTATTTGCTCATGGGTTTAAAACAACCGCAGTGGTAATTGTAATTACCACTATTTACACGGTGATTGCTTTTAAATTTTTATTCCCTGATATGGTGGATAAGATTATAGATATTTCAAGAAAGCAAATGGAGAAAAATCCAAAAATGACCGATGAGATGATTGAGCAAGCTATTACGATGACTAAGAAATTCTTTATGCCTTTTGCGATTGGGGGAACCATATTAGGCACTGGATTTATGGGTGCTATTGCATCTTTAATTGGGGCAGGAATTGCTAAAAAAAATCCAGTAGATCCTTTTAACAATCCTACTGCTTAATTAGTCAATATGCAAATTTCAGTTATTATACCATTATTAAATGAAGCCGATTCCTTGCCTGAATTGATGGAATGGATACATCGAGTAATGAATACCCATAACTATACTTATGAAGTGATTATGGTAGATGATGGTAGTGATGACAATAGCTGGGACACCATTACCAATTTAAGAGTTCAATATCCAAGTTTAAAGGGAATCAAGTTTCAACGCAATTATGGGAAGTCGGCTGCTTTAAACGAAGGCTTTAAATTGGCTCATGGAGATGTGGTTGTTACCATGGATGCCGATTTACAAGATTCCCCTGATGAAATTCCTGAATTCTATGAAATGATTGTTCAGCAAGGTTTTCATTTAGTGAGTGGCTGGAAAAAGAAAAGATATGATAATACTTTTACTAAAAATATTCCGTCTAAAATTTACAATGCGGTAGCTAGAAAAAGTTCAGGTATTGTTTTACATGATTTTAACTGCGGTATCAAGGCGTATCAGTTAAAAGTAATTAAAAGCATTGAAGTGTTTGGCGAAATGCACAGATACATCCCTATTTTGGCAAAATGGGCTGGGTTCAAAAAAATTGGTGAAAAAGTAGTGGTACATCAAGCTAGAAAATATGGTACGACTAAATTTGGCTGGGAGCGTTTTGTAAATGGCTTTTTAGATTTAATGACCATTCAGTTTTTATCTAAGTTTGGGAAAAAGCCGATGCAATTTTTTGGTTTAGTAGGTACATTGTTTTTCCTTATTGGATTTGTTGCTTTTGGAACCATCCTATTTGATAAAATAATAGATGCTAATTATTCAGTGACCAATAAACCTACTTTTTTTATAGCTATTACTGCAATGATTATTGGTGTTCAATTATTTTTAGCTGGATTTATAGCGGAATTGGTTAACAGAAATGCGCCGGATAGAAACACTTATTTGGTGGAGGATAAAATTGGTTTCACCAACTAATTAGCTTCAGAAATTTTTTCATGAAAAAGAAAGTTATCATAATTGGACCCGCTTGGCCCTTAAGAGGTGGTTTAGCTACTTTTGATGAGCGTTTAGCAACACAATTTATGCAAGAGGGTTTTGAGACGACTATTTATACTTACTCTTTACAATATCCTAATTTTTTATTTCCAGGAAGTACTCAATATTCCCAAGAGCCTGCACCTGCTCACTTAAAAATCAAAGTTTGCATCAATTCAATCAATCCGTTTAATTGGATCAAAATTGGTAATGAACTTAGAAAATTAAAGCCAGATTTTATAGTAGTTCGTTTTTGGATGCCTTTTTTTGGACCTTGTTTAGGTACCCTACTACGAATAGTGAAATGGAATAATTTTACTCATAATATTTGTATAGCAGATAATATTATACCACACGAAAAAAGGCCCGGAGACAATTTATTAACAAAGTATTTTATTAAGCCCATACACAGGTTTATTACCATGAGCGAATTGGTAAATAAAGATTTGGCTTCTTTTACGACTACCCCTTCTACCAATATAGTACATCCTATCTATGACACTTTTGGTGACATTTTATCTAAAGAGGAAGCGCGTATCCATTTACAATTGCCTTTAGCTGAAAAAATAATTTTATTTTTTGGTTTTATTAGAAAATACAAAGGCTTAGACCTTTTATTGGAAGCAATGAATGACGAAAGAATTAAAGGCGCTAATATAAAATTATTGGTGGCCGGTGAATTTTATGATGAGCCTTCTTTTTACAAAGAAATTATTCAAAAATATAATTTGGGCGATTCTTTATTTTTAAGAACTCAATTTATTAATGACAGCGAAGTAAAATATTATTTATGCGCAGCTGATTTTGTAATTCAACCCTATAAATCAGCCACACAAAGTGGAGTGACCCCCTTGGCGTATCATTTTGAAAAACCAATGCTCGTTACTAATATTGGTGGATTGCCTAATTTAGTGCCCCATTTAAAAGTAGGGGTAGTTGTCGAGCCCAATCCTTCAGACATTGCTGCTGGTATTATGACTTTGTATGAATTAGGCGAAACCCATTTTTTTAAGCATCTTTGTGAAGAAAAAAAGAAGTACGGTTGGGATAAACTAACTGATGCTATCATTCAAAATAATAAGTAATAAGCATGCTATTTCGAAGCAAAGCACCTTTAAGAATTGGATTAGCAGGCGGTGGTACGGATGTAAGCCCTTACAGTGATGAATTTGGTGGAATTATTTTAAATGTTACTTTATCCCTATACGCTCATACTACTATTGAATTAATCGATGAGCCTTTCATTATCATTGAGTCAATAGATAAAAGTGAAACACAAAGTTTTGAGTTAACCACTACCCTTCCCATTGATGGTACTTTAGATTTGGTGAAAGGTGTTTACAATCGAATTCAAAAAGACTATCCATTTAAATTGAGAGGCTTTAAGGTTTCTACGAAAGTAGACGCTCCTGCTGGAAGTGGATTAGGCACGTCTTCGACTTTAGTGGTTTCTATATTAGGAGCATTTAAAGAAATGTTGAAATTCAAGTTAAATGAATACGAAATTGCACATTATGCTTATGAGATAGAAAGAACTGATTTGGCATTGGCTGGTGGTAAACAAGACCAGTATGCAGCCACGTTTGGGGGATTTAATTTTATGGAATTCTCTGCTAATGATAAAGTAATAGTAAACCCACTTCGCATTCGTCAAGATTACATCAATGAATTAGAAAATAATTTGGTCTTGTATTTTACTTCTTCTACTAGAGAATCTGCTACCATCATAAAAGAGCAACAAAAAAATGTGGTGGAGAAAAATGTTAAAAGTATCGAAGCGATGCATCATTTAAAAGATCAGGCTAAAAGAATGAAAGAAGCCTTGTTGATGGGAAAAATAGATACGATTGGAGAAATTTTAGATTATGGCTTTCAACAAAAAAAAGAGATGGCTTCCAATATATCCAATGAGGCCATTGAAAAAATATACCATGCAGTTAAAAAAGCTGGGGCTACAGGAGGCAAAATTAGTGGTGCCGGTGGTGGAGGTTTTATGATTTTTTACTGCCCTAAAAATACCAAGCATAAGGTAATAACCACTTTAGAGACCTTAGGAGGAACTATTAAACAATATAGTTTTACGGAACATGGTTTAACCACTTGGACCATTTCCAATTAATCTATTTATCTTTGATGGATCAATGAATGTAAATAATAAGTATGCAAACTAAAATAAACGAAATTATAACTGCCTCCATGGAGGTAAAAAGTCAAATATTAAAAGACGCAGCTTTCTCTATCAAAATTGAAAAAGCCATCAATATTATTACTGATGCCTTTAAAAATGGCAATAGTGTTTATTTTGCAGGAAATGGGGGCAGTGCTGCCGATGCACAACACTTGGCTGCAGAATTTTCGGGACGTTTTTACAAGGACCGTAAAGCTTTGCCCTCTGAAGCATTGCATTGTAACACCTCCTATTTAACGGCAGTAGCCAATGATTATAGTTATGATGTCATTTACTCAAGATTATTAGAAGGTTTAGCAAAGCCTGGAGATGTATTAGTGGGTATTAGTACTTCGGGTAATTCGGGTAATATTGTAAAAGCATTTGAAAAATGTAAAGAATTAAAAGTAAGTACCATTGGATTTACTGGAGCTGGAGGTGGGAAAATGAAAGAGTTAAGTGATTTGCTCTTAAATGTCCCTTCAACGGATACCCCTAGGATTCAAGAAAGTCATATTCTTATTGGGCATATTATTTGTGAATTGGTTGAAAAAAATATATTTGGGTAATGGAAGCCGTCGTGTTAGCTGGCGGATTGGGTACCAGATTAAGGTCGGTGGTACCAGATTTGCCTAAATGTATGGCGCCTATAAATGGAACTCCTTTTCTCTCCTATTTAATTGATCATCTCACTGCTCAAGGAGTTACTAAATTTATATTTGCCTTAGGCTATAAATCAGAGGAGTTTATTCATTTTTTACATACTAAATTCCCCAATAATAATTTTAGTATTGTTATTGAGGACGAACCTTTAGGCACAGGAGGCGCAATAAAATTAGCAGCCAATAAAGCCAGCACCAAAGATATAATCGCTTTAAATGGAGACAGTTTGTATAAAGTTAACTTGAAGCAATTGATGCAATTTCATGTGCAGAATAATGCTGATTGTACTTTGGCACTTAAGCCCATGCAACAATTTGATCGTTATGGATCAGTGGAAATAAATGCTAATGCTAGCATCGTTTCTTTCAAAGAAAAACAATTTATGGAATCGGGCTTCATCAATGGTGGTGTGTATGCATTAAATGTTGCCAATTTTTTAGCGAAGCCCTTGCCAAACAAATTTTCTTTGGAGAAAGATTATTTAGAAAAATATGCACAGGAGGCAAAGTTTTATGGAAATACACAGGAAGCCTATTTTATTGATATTGGCATACCAGAAGACTTTGCCAAAGCACAAGTTGAATTACTTTAATTGAAAATTTTATTACATGTTTGATTTTAAAAATATAGAGGCGGATTGGACTTTGTTTCTAGATAGAGATGGGGTCATCAATTTTGAACAACGCAACGATTATGTAAAAAGTTGGGATGAGTTTAAATTTTACAATGAAAGCTTAAAAGCACTACCCTTATTGGCAAATAAATTCTCGATCATTGTTATTACCACCAACCAAAAAGGGGTGAGTAAAGGATTAATGTCAGAATCAGATTTAACGGATATTCATCAGCATATGATAATTGAAATAAATAAAGTGGGTGGCCGAATTGACCATATATTTTATTGTACCGATCTAGAAGATGATTCTAAAAATCGAAAACCACAGCCGGGTATGGCTTTTCAAGCGAAGGATCTATTCCCTTCCATTCAATTTGATAAATCTATTATGGTTGGCAATAGAACCAGTGATATGGAATTTGGTCGAAACGCAGGGCTACATAATGTATTTTTAGCTACCACACACCCCGAAACTGCTTTCCCTAATCCTTTGATAGATTTTAGGTTCAATAACTTATTGGAATTTGCTCAAGCCCTTTAAAAATTAGTCTAATTTAAGTACTGCCAAGAAAGCTTCTTGTGGAATTTCCACATTGCCTATTTGTCGCATTCTCTTTTTACCTTCTTTTTGCTTTTCTAATAACTTGCGTTTACGGCTAATATCACCACCATAACATTTCGCAGTTACATCCTTACGCATAGCACTAATATTTTCACGTGCTACTACTTTAGCACCAATAGCAGCTTGAATGGCAATTTGGAATTGTTGTTTGGTTAATAACTCTTTTAGTTTCTCACAAAGCCTGCGACCAAAATCAGAAGCTTTTCCTCTATGTATTAATGCACTTAAAGCATCTACTTTTTCTGCGTTTAATAAGATATCCATCTTCACTATATCGGCATCTCTAAAACCTATTTGGCTATAATCAAAGGATGCGTAGCCTCTGGTTTGACTTTTTAATTTATCATAAAAGTCAAATACAATTTCAGTCATCGGCATTTCGAAAATTAATTCCACCCTAGTTGGGGTTAAATAACTTTGGTTCATTAATATTCCTCTCTTACTTAAACAAAGGGTAATAATATTTCCGATATAATCTGGTGCAGTAATAATTTGTGCACGTATATAAGGTTCTTCTATATGCTCAATTTTTACAGGATCGGGCATTTCCGAAGGATTGTTCACAATTATTTTTTCTCCTCTGGTGGTATATGCTATAAAACTTACGTTAGGGACAGTGGTTATCACCGTTTGATTAAACTCTCTTTCTAAACGTTCTTGGATAATTTCCATATGTAGCAATCCTAAGAAGCCACATCTAAAACCAAATCCTAATGCTTGGGAAGTTTCTAATTCAAAAGTTAAAGAAGCATCATTCAATTGTAATTTTTCCATACAATCTCTTAACTCTTCAAACTCATCTGTGTTCACTGGATAAATACCAGCAAATACCATTGGTTTTACTTCTTCAAAACCATTAATCATTGGGCCAGGATTATTGGCAAGGGTAATCGTATCTCCTACTTTAACTTCTTTTGCAACTTTTATTCCTGTTATAATATAACCCACATCACCAGCTCTCACTTCTGCTTTGGGCGTCATGGCTAATTTTAATACCCCTACTTCATCTGCATTGTAATCTCTTCCTGATGCTACAAAACGAATCTTGTCATTCTTTTTTAATACCCCATTCATAATTCGATAGTACACAATAATACCTCGGAAACTATTAAATACACTATCAAAAATTAAGGCTTGTAATGGCGCTTCGGGGTCACCCACAGGGGCTGGAATACGTTCGCAAATCGCTTGTAATATTTCTTCAATACCAATACCTGAACGACCACTGGCTAATAATATATCTTCTTGCTTACAACCTATTAATTCAATAATTTGATCGGTTACTTCTGGAATTTTAGCGCCATCCATATCAATCTTATTAATCACTGGAATAATTTCTAAATTATTATCCAATGCCAAATATAAATTACTAATGGTTTGTGCTTGGATACCTTGTGAGGCATCTACTAATAACAAAGCACCTTCACAGGCAGCTAAGGCCCTACTTACTTCATAACTAAAATCAACGTGACCTGGTGTATCAATTAAATTATAAGTATAAGTGACGCCTTTGTGTACATAATTAATTTGAATCGCATGACTCTTAATCGTAATACCTTTTTCTCTTTCTAAATCCATGTCATCCAACACCTGATTCATCATTTCACGTTCGGTAATCGTTTTAGTATGTTCTAATAAACGATCGGCCAAAGTACTTTTTCCGTGATCAATGTGTGCGATGATACAAAAATTTCTAATATTCTTCATGTAAGTGAAAGTAGGCTTTTAAAATCTATTTAAGTGCATTGATAATGGCTGCAAATTCAGTGGCTATTAAGGACGCACCACCTACTAAACCTCCATCTACATCAGGTTGTGAAAATAATTCTTTGGCATTAGAAGCTTTAACACTTCCACCATAAAGTATAGATATTTTTTGGGCAATGGCTTCGCCATATTTAGCAGCCAAACTACTTCTAATAAATGCGTGAATTTCTTGTGCTTGCTCACTGCTTGCAGTTTTTCCAGTACCAATGGCCCAAATGGGTTCGTAGGCAATTACTACTTTAACAATTTGCTCAGGAGTCAAATGATATAATCCATTTTTTAATTGTGCTGCTACAAATTCACTTTGAGTATTTGCTTCTCTAATGGCTAAAGGTTCTCCGCAACAAAAAATGGGGGTACTATCAATGGCTAAAACAGCATTTAATTTTTCTGCCAATAAAGCATCTGATTCTGCAAAATATTCACGACGTTCGGAGTGGCCTAATACAATATGTTTAATGCCTACCGAAGCCAACATAGGGGCACTGATTTCACCGGTATAAGCGCCACTTGATTTTTGATGACAATTTTGTGCGGCTACAAAAACATTGGGTTGCTTATTTAATTTTTCGATAGCCAAAGGAATATAAATAGCAGGTACTGCAAATAGGGCTTGTTGATGTGCTTGTAAGGAATGTGGGGCAGCTAATAAATCGTTAAGTAATTGACTGGCTTCGGCACTAGTTAAGTTCATTTTCCAGTTGGCCGCGGCGATTTGTTTTCTCATAAATATTCAAAAATGGATGAAATAATTGCTGATATTTTAGCGCAGCGAAGGTAATCAAATTTTATGGCTAAAAACCCCAAATTTAGGAACTGTTTGATTCCATTAGGAATGTGTATTTTCCTTATATAAATGCTTTAAAACAAGCTTTTCGGCCTCTGTCACTGTAAAACCTTTTAATTTTTTCCAATTGTTTAGATCACTGATGGCTTTGTCATATTGATAACCTGGGAGAATCCCCCAGGTGAAATTGGGTAAATTTTTAGGCAATAATCCATTCCCAAATATATTCGCACTTACCCCAATATAAGAACCGGTATTGATACTGGATTGAATCGCTAAACGGCTATAATCTCCCATCAGCATACCCATTTTTTGTCCTACCTCCTCCCATTCTTGTTTGAACTCATTCCACATTTGTACTGAGCCTGCCGTATTTTTAAGATTGCTATTGCAAGTACCCGCTCCAATATTACACCAATAGCCAATAATACTGTCTCCTAAATAACCTTCATGTCCTTTATTCGAAAAACCCATAAGTACCGAGTTTTTAATTTCGCCTCCTGCCAAACAATAAGGCCCAATGGTAGTTGCTCCGTAAATGCTTGCATTCATTTTCACAATTCCTTTTTGACCCAAAACAAAAGGACCTCTAATGGAAGTTCCTTCCATTATAATGGCATCTTTTCCAATATAAATTGGCCCTTCACTTGCATTTAAATTTGAACATAAAACGGTGGCTCCTTCTTCAATAAAAATATTTTCAGGATGTACTACCCTATTACTGCTATCTATCAACTGACTTTTTCTTTTTCCTTTTACCCAATCTAGATCTCTTTCAATCCACTTGGCATGCAAGGAAAGTAACTGCAGTTGATCTAGCACAAAAGTCACTTCTTTAAAGGTGATAGGTGGTAAGCTGGCCAATAAAATTTTTTGAAAAGACCTTTCTTTTGACTTGGTGGCAATCCATTTACCAGTATCACTCATTAACTTTTCACCCTCTTTTAATGCGTTTATCTGAGCAATGAGTCCCTCATTGGGAATGCAGGTAATATTGATAAAAAAAAGTGCGTCCTCTTTTTTTAAAAACTCATTGTCTTCAAATAAGACTTGTAAATAGGGTGCTGTATAAATACTACAAGATTCTTTTAAATGTTGCTCCCATCTTTCTTGCATTGTAAAAATACCTACTCTTATTCCAGCCAAGGATTGCGTTAAACTAAAAGGGTAAAAATTGCCCCTATCTGCTATATCCACCAAGACGTATTGCATTTTAAATGGTTTATATCCTAAAATTAGACAAAGTTTAATCAAAATGCAGAACTTCCTAACACGTGTTCATTTTATGCTTATTTTTGATATCTAATATTTAACATTATGCAATTCGGAACATTTAATTACCCAACCCCAATTAATGAACCAGTTTTAAGTTATGCGCCAGGTTCCGCTGAAAAATTGGCTTTAAAACAAGCTATTGTCAATCTAAAGAAAAAATCTTTAGACATTCCCATGGTGATTAATGGTCAGGAAGTAAGAACCGGTGTTAAACAAGCCATTCATCCTCCACATGAAATTAAACATACCCTAGGTCATTTTCATGTAGGAACAAAAAAGGAAGTGAATTTAGCAATAGCCTCTGCTTTAAAAGTAAGAAACACTTGGGCCAATATGAATTGGGAAGCAAGAGCGCATATTTTTTTAAAAGCAGCAGATTTATTAGCTACCAAATATAGATTTGAAATGAATGCATCTACCATGCTTGGGCAAAGTAAAAATTGCTTCCAAGCAGAAATTGATGCAGCTTGCGAACTGATAGATTTTTTAAGATTCAATGTTCATTTTTTAAGTGAGATTTATCAACAACAACCTATTTCCTCTGCAGGCATTCATAATAGAATGGAATATCGTGGACTAGAAGGATTTGTTTTAGCTATCACTCCATTTAACTTTACTGCCATTGGTGGAAATTTACCAGCTTCTGCAGCTATGTGTGGCAATGTGGTTGTGTGGAAACCAGCCAATACTCAAATTTATTCTGCACAGTTGTTTATGCGCATTTTAAAAGAAGCTGGTTTGCCTGATGGAGTAATAAATATTGTTTATGTGGATGGGCCTACCATTGGTGCGACTTGTTTTGCACATCCTGATTTTGCTGGTGTACATTTTACAGGTTCTACAGGCGTATTTAATTTTATGTGGAAACAAATTGGTGAAAATATTGCTAAGTACAAATCCTATCCAAGAATTGTAGGTGAAACAGGAGGAAAAGATTTTGTGATGGTGCATGAATCCGCCGATGTGGATACTGTAGTAACTGCCCTAGCTCGTGGTGCTTTTGAATACCAAGGACAAAAATGTTCAGCTGCTTCTCGTGCTTATTTACCAAGTAATATTGCGCCAGCGGTAAAAGAAAAATTAGCAAAAGCAATTAAAAGTATGAAAATGGGGACGGTGGAGAATTTCTCCAACTTTATTAATGCAGTGATCGACGAAAAGTCATTTGACAATATTGTTAATTATATCAATCAAGTAAAAAAAGATAAAAAAGCAAAAATTTTAATAGGTGGGAATTATAGTAAAAAAGATGGTTATTTTATTGAACCTACTGTGATTGAAACCACTGATCCAAAATATACCACCATGTGTGAAGAAATATTTGGCCCCGTGCTTACTATTTATACCTACCCTGCTGCCGAATACGAAGCCACTTTAAAATTGCTCGACAGTACTTCTAATTATGCCCTTACCGGTGCCATTATAGCTCAGGATAGAAAGGCTATTGAATTAGCTACCGTTAAATTAAGACACGCTGCAGGTAATTTTTATATTAACGACAAGCCTACAGGCGCCGTAGTAGGTCAACAACCATTTGGGGGTGCCAGGGGTTCTGGAACCAATGATAAAGCGGGAAGTATGTTGAATTTATATAGATGGCTAAGTGCTAGAACGATAAAGGAGACATTTAACCCCCCAACAGACTACCAATACCCATTTTTAAAAGAAGCATAAGACCCTGTTTTTTAGGCTTATTTTAATATAGAAATCAGTATATTTGCTGCTCAAAATTAAA
>CANHLZ010000052.1 GCA_947461595.1 Bacteroidota bacterium
ATCTATAACAAGTACCATACTCCGCTAAACGAAGTGGCATGTCTTTATAGCTCTTAGGTTCTGCTTCAAAAATTTTATGATGATGCGGACAGTTCATCGCTTTTAAATAATATTTTGTCCCATCTAATTCCATCGGCGGAAACATGCTATCTTGGTAGTAAGGCAAGTGTCCACTTTTAATGTACATGCTTTCTTTAGCAATATGTGGTGTCACAACGCGCTTGTACCCTGCGGCTTCTTCGGTTTGCTTGGCTAAATTTTCTAACTGCTCTATAATGATGGTGCCATTGGGCATCCACAAAGGAAGTCCTGGTCCTACATCATCATCCATGGTATAGATGCCTAATTCTTTTCCTAATTTTCTATGGTCTCTTTTTTTTGCTTCTTCTAATAACAATAAATATTCATCCAGTTCCTTTTGATTCGGGAAAGTAATTCCATACACCCTGGTCAACATTTTATTTTTCTCATCCCCTTTCCAAAAAGCTCCTGCGATATTGGTTATTTTGATGGCTTTTATAAAACCAGTATTGGGAATATGAGGCCCTCTGCATAAATCGGTGAATGCACCTTGGGTATAAAAAGTAATGGTTCCATCCTCCAATCCCGATAATAAATCTAATTTATATTCATCTTTCTTTTCTGTAAAATAAGCAATAGCCTCCGCCTTAGACATTTCCTTGCGGATATAATCATTGGCTTGTTTTGCCAATTCATTCATCTTTTTTTCAAGTGCAATAACATCTTCTTCTTTAATGGTTTTATCTCCTAAATCGATATCATAATAAAACCCTTTTTCTAAAGCAGGTCCCACCCAAAATTTCGCCCCTGGAAATTGCATTTCCACCGCCTCTGCCAATAAATGTGCGGAAGAATGCCAAAATGTATTTTTCCCTTCCGCATCCTCCCAGGTTAATAATTTTAATGCGGCATCTTCATTTATAGCACGCGTTGCATCATACACTTCTCCATTTACCGAAGCCGCCAATACTTTTTTTGCCAAACCTTCACTAATCGATTTTGCAATACCGAAAGCAGTAATCCCTTTTTCGTAGGAACGAACTGCACCATCTGGGAATTGAATTTGAACCATGATTTTTCTCTATAATAATTGTCCGCAAAGGTAATAAAAGCGGTTCATATTTTATACATAGCTTTGCAATATGCACCGCATTGTTTTGCTTCTGCTCACTATTTGGTTACCCACCCTGCTTTTAGGCCAAGACCTAAGCGGAAAGTGGAAAGGTAGCTTTACTCCTAACCAAGACCAAGATGGGAAAGTTTATTCTTATGAATTAGATATTAAGGAACTCCCCAATCATAGTTTATCTGTTGTCACTTATACCAAAATTTCAAATAATTTTTCTGCCAAAGCCATTGCTAATGGAATGCATTCCGAAAGCACCCAATTAGTAAGTGTTATTGAAACCAAATTCGAAAACATGAAATTATTAGGCAATTTTCAAGCTTGCTTAATGACCAATTACCTCACTTACAATACCATCCGAGGTCGTGAAACTTTAGAGGGTACTTATATTTCTAGCAATTCCAAATTGGGTAAGGATTGCGGAAGCGGTATTGTTTATTTAGAAAAAGAAATTCCATTTGTAAAACTGTTCCCTAAAAATATAGCAGGACAAAATAAAAAATTGATTACAGCCAATACTAAAAAAATAGTTACCACATCCAATTCAACTTCTATACAAAATACAAAAACGAATCAAGACAATGCCCCTAAAGAGGCTAAAGAACTCTCCCCTATTACTTCAGTTAGCACTTTAACCACCACTAATTTAATTGAACAGCCCAAGGCAGAAGCTAAAGAAGATAATACAATTCTTCCCAATAAAAGCGATAATTCAAACCCTACTAATCGCAATCAAATTTTACCTTATGTCTTGGTAGGAAGAGAAAATAAATTGGTGAGTAAAATTACTGTAAATAGCCCCCATATTAGCTTTGACCTATATGACAATGGTACAATTGACAATGATAGCATCATGGTATATGATAATAAAGTACAAATCTTAGCTAACCAAAGACTCAGTTATAAAGCCACCCATTTTGAACTTGATTTTAGTAAAGAAGTTACCGAGCATGAAATAATTATAGTAGCACAAAATTTAGGATCGGTCCCGCCCAATACGGCATTAATGATTTTGAAAGAAGGGAAAAGTAGAAAAGAATACTTTATTACATCCACACTTCAAACCAATGCAATGCTAATTATCAATTATAAAGCCCCCAATTAATTTTCTTGCAACACTTGTTGCGCCATCATCAATTCTTTATTGTTGGGATGATAGGGATCTCTGGAATTTTTTATTAACCCCAACCAATGAAATCCATCTTCTTGCAAATCGGAACTAGTATTAAAGATATAAATGGTATGAAGTTGATAGCCTGCATTTCCAAAAAGATGTATCAATTGCAAAGAAATCATATTGGAAGCTTTATATATTTCAGGCCAGGAAGTTTCCAAAAGTAGTCCGTCTATTTCTGCATGTATATTCACTAGTCCCTGTTGTAATTGATTACTTAAGAGTGAGTCTTTTGAAATAGCTACCGTAGGAAAGGAATCAATTAAAGAAGCTAAATTCTTTGCAGAATTAAATAAATAGGCCGTATCCGTCCCAGCTAATCCTTTAAGAAAATCCTGATAATTAGCCAATAAGGGTTGGCAGGCATTGTCAAAAGCATTTTGATGGTTTTGGGGACTAAATTCCCATACGGAATTGTTCAAAGCAGCCTTTTCTGAATCCTTGCAACCCAATATCAGCATCACTATAATAGCAATCAATACCCTGTTCATAAAATATTTTTACAAATTTATGCATAATTAGATACTCCAACTAGCTTACTTTGCGGTCTGAATTTAAAGAAATATGCTAATAGGTTTACAAAATGTGACATTTGAGTTTGGTGCTAGAGTGATTGTGAGCGAGGCCAATTGGTCCATCCAACCAGGCGAACGCATTGGTCTTATTGGCTACAACGGTACAGGAAAATCTACTTTATTAAAAATATTGGTGGGTCAATTAAATCCAAGCAAGGGTACCGTTGAAAAAGGAAGAGATACCACTCTTGGTTATTTACATCAAGACTTATTAAGTTTTGACACCAATGAATCCATTACCGAAGTGGCTTTAGGCGCTTTTGAAAGAGTTCGTGAACTTGAAAAAGAGGTAGAGCAATTAGGCAAGGAATTAGAAGCGAATTCGGAAGACAATGATTTATTAATTAAATATACCGATGCTTTACACGAAATTGATTTATTGGATGGATACAATATCAATCATAAAGCAGAAGAAGTATTGCATGGTTTAGGGTTTGCCATTAAAGATTTAGCCCGCCCTTATAAAGAATTTAGTGGAGGATGGAGAATGCGTGTTTTGTTAGCAAAAATGATATTACAACAACCTGACGTGTTGTTATTGGATGAGCCTACCAACCACTTGGACTTACCCAGTATTGAGTGGTTAGAAAAATATTTATTGCATTATAAAGGAAGCGTTGTTATCGTAAGTCACGATAAATACTTTTTAAATAAAATGGTGAATAAAATTGTTGAAGTATACCAACAACAATTACATTTTTACACAGGCGATTATGAACATTATGAGATTGAAAAAGAACAAAGAGTAGAAATTCAACAACGTGCTTTTGAAAATCAGCAGGATTATATTAAGCAACAAGAAAAATTTATTGAAAGATTTAAAGCCAAAGCCTCTAAAGCAGCCCAAGCACAATCTGTTCAAAAAAGATTGGATAAATTAGATGTGATCGAAGACGTTAAAATAGAAAGGCCCAATATTAGAATCAATTTTGCGGTAGACAAAACTCCAGGCAAAGTGTTGGTGGACTTAAAAGCAGTGGGCAAAAGCTACCCCAATGTTTCCATCTTAGACAATGCATTTGCCGAAATTGAAAGAGGTGATAAAATTGCGCTCATTGGCGCTAACGGTAAAGGAAAGTCAACTCTACTAAGGATTGTAGCCGGCATGGAAAAATTTGAAGGAGAGCGTGTTTGGGGACATAATGTAGAAGAAAGTTTTTATGCACAGCACCAATTAGAATCTTTAAACTTAAATAATACCATCTTAAAAGAAGTACAAGAATGTGGTACTAAAAATACAGAATTAGAATTACGTGCCTTATTAGGTTGTTTCTTATTTGGTGGAGATGAAATTGATAAAAAAATTAAAGTATTAAGTGGAGGTGAAAAAGCAAGAGTCGCACTTACTAAAACCATTATTAGTAAAGCTAATTTTTTAATGCTAGATGAACCTACTAACCACTTAGATATGGTCACAGTTGAATTATTAGCAGAAGCCCTAACCAAATACGATGGCACCATTATTTTAGTAAGTCATGATCGATATTTTATTTCTAAAACCGCGAATAAAATTTGGGAAATTGAAGACGAGAAAATTATTGAATTTAAAGGGGATTACAAAGAATGGTTGGAATGGAAAGAAAGAATGGCAAAACAAAAAGCACAGTTAACTGATCCAGCTAAAGCTTCAGGCAATAAAGACAGCAGAAAACAAAGTAAACAAGAAGTAGTTGCTCCCATAGAAGTAAAACCACAAGCCATTGACAAAGATTTGCAAAAGCAAATTCAAAAATTACAAAAAGCAATTGCACAAATTGAACACAATATTGAAACCTTACATAAAGAAAAAGCAGACATTGAATTACAAATGGCCGACCCTTCTGTTTATTCTGATGCCGCTAAATTTCATATCGTAGAAAAAAGCTATCAAGATAAAAATGCATTAATTAGGTCCATGAACAAGGAATATGAAATTGCATTTAACGATTTGGTAATTTTAGAAAGCAAATAAGCCTTAAGAATAGGCATTATAGTCAAATTTTCCACTAAGCTTAGCACCGCTAAATTGTTGTATTATTTACAGTTATACCTATTCTATTGAATAACGCACGTTAGTATTTGAAAAGTGTTTATAATTTGAATGGAAAATTGGGCTCAATTGATTAAATTTGTAGCTCGGTTAATTTTACAATCTATTGATTTCTAATTATAAATCAATAGATTAATACACAATTGAATATACTATGTCTGCTAAAAAAGTAACTAAAATCGCTGTTTTAACATCAGGTGGAGATGCTCCAGGCATGAACGCTGCTATTAGAGCTGTAGTAAGAACCAGTGTTCACTATGGAATAGATGTTTTTGGTGTTGCCAGAGGGTACAATGGAATGATTGATGACGATATCTTTCCAATGGATTCAAAATCGGTGGGCAATATTATTCAAAGGGGAGGTACTATTTTAAAAACAGCAAGAAGTGCAGCATTTTTTGAACCCGAAGGCCGAAAAATTGCTTATGAAAATTTAAAGAAAAGAGGCATTAATGGAATAGTAGTGATTGGTGGGGATGGTAGCTTTAAAGGCGCTCAAAAGTTCAGTAATGAATTTGACATCCCTTGTATTGGTATTCCTGGTACAATAGATAAAGACATAGCAGGCAGTGATTTTACTATAGGATTCGATACAGCAGTGAATACTGCGGTAGAAGCCATAGATAAAATTAGAGATACCGCCGACGCCCATGACCGTTTGTTTGTGGTAGAAGTAATGGGACGAGATGCTGGATACATTGCCTTACATAGTGGAATAGCCACAGGGGCTGAAAATATTTTAATACCAGAGTCCAAAACAGATATGGAGGGAATGATTGCTTCCTTAACAGAAAAAGAAAAAAGAAAAAAATTAGTAAACCTTATAGTCGTTGCAGAAGGTGAAGAATTTGGAGGTGGAACACAAGTAGGAAATTTTTTAAAAGAAAAATTACCCAACGCCGATATTCGTGTATGCATATTAGGCCATATTCAAAGAGGTGGTTCACCAAGTTGCTTAGATCGTTTAATAGCTAGCCGTATGGGTTATCATGCTGTTGAATGTTTATTAAGTGGCACCCACAATGTCATGGTGGGGATTGTTGATAATAAAATTAAGTATACCCCACTTGACAAAGCCATCAAGGCCAAACAAAAAATTTCTGACGAATGGTTGAAAATTGTAAAAATTTTAGCCAGCTAAACAAAATAACCCATCAATAAAAAATGAGCTCAAATCCAGTATTTAAACAACCCCATCACAAAACCAAAATAGTGGCTACCGTAGGTCCCGCTTGCGAAACTTACGACCAATTAAAAAACTTAGTCATTGCAGGAGTGAATGTTTTTCGATTAAACTTTTCGCATGGTACACACGAAGACAAAAAAGCCATTATCGATAACATTAGAGGCATCAACAAAGAGCTAGGATGTAATGTGGCTATTTTGGGCGATTTACAAGGTCCTAAATTAAGAGTAGGTGAAATTGAGAACAACCGTCTTGAAGTAAAAGAAGGTGATATATTAACTTTTACCAATACCAAATGCATAGGCACTTTAGAAAAAATATATGTCTCCTACCCTAACTTGGCTGGAGACGTTGTTGTTGGAAATATTATCATGATTGACGATGGTAAAATTGAAGTAAAAGTGAGTAGTGTTGAAACCAATGGCGATGTAAAAGTAAAAGTAACCTTAGGCGGAATTATTTCCTCAAAAAAAGGAGTTAATTTACCAGATACAAAAATATCATTACCCGCTTTAACTGAAAAGGATTTAGAAGATGCCCAATTTATTATTAAAGAGGAATTAGACTGGGTGGCATTAAGCTTTGTAAAAAGAGTGGCAGATATAGAAATGTTGAGAGATCTATTAAATAAAAGTAAGAGCAAGTCTAAAATTATTGCAAAAATTGAAATGCCCGAAGCCTTAATTAATATTCGTGATATTATTATTGCTAGCGATGGTATTATGATCGCTAGAGGAGACTTAGGTGTTGAATTGCCGGTTGAAAAAATTCCACTGATACAAAAAGAATTAATTAAAAAATGTATACATAGAGCGAAGCCAGTCATTGTGGCTACTCAAATGATGGAATCGATGATTGATCGTGTTAAACCCAATCGCAGTGAAATTACAGACGTGGCCAATGCCGTGATTGAAGGGGCTGACGCCGTGATGTTAAGTGGAGAAACAGCAACCGGTCAATTCCCTGTTTTAGTAATTGAAACCATGCGCAAAATTATTTCAGAAGTAGAAGAGCATGGTTACAAATACAATCGTTCCGAAGATTTAAAACCACAACCACATTCGCCTTCTTTCTTAAGTGACGCTTTGTGTTACAATGGCTGTAAATTATCGGAAGATACCAATGCACAAGCCTTGGTGGGTATGACTCAAAGTGGTTATACTGCATTTATGTTAAGTAGTTTCCGTCCAAAATCACCTTTATTTATTTTCACTAAAGAAAAAAGCTTGGTGAATCAATTAAGTTTAAGCTGGGGTGTGAGAGCCATTTATTATAATAAAGAAGAAAGTTTGGACAGTATCATTACCGACCAAATTCAAATTTTAAAGACAAAAGGATTTGTGAATACGGGGGATGTAGTTGTGAATACGGGTAGCACACCCATTCAATTACACTTACCAACTAATATGATTAAAATTACAAAAGTCGATTAAAAATAAAAAAGCTCTAATTAATTTGGGGCTTTTTTTATACTTTTAAAATACCAATGAACCACATTTTATGTTAGAATCATTTGAAAAAATACCTGTAACAATTTATAAAAATACTACAGAGGGATCTAATGCAGTGGCTGCACAAATGGCTGCACTCATCAAAGAAAAACAAGCAAAAAAATTGCCTTGTGTTTTAGGCATGGCAACTGGTACTACCCCTATTTTATTGTACAAAGAATTGGTGCGCATGCACAAAGAAGAAGGATTAAGTTTTAAAAATGTCATCACCATTAATTTAGACGAGTACTACCCTATTGAAAAATCTGCCTACCAAAGTTATTGGAGTTTTATGCATCGTCATTTGTTTAATTTAGTAGACATTGATCCAAAAAATATTTATTTGCCAAATGGCGAATGGAACAAGGATAATTTAAAAGAAAATTGTATCACTTACGAACAAACCATTGAAAAAATTGGTGGCATTGATTTGCAAATTTTAGGAATTGGTAAAAATGGACATATTGGATTTAATGAACCCGGGTCTAGCTTTCATTCTAAAACCAGAGTCATTCAATTAGATCAACAAACTAGAATTGCCAACACCTATGAATTTCATGATATCAACAAAGTTCCCAAATTAGCGATTACCGTTGGTATTAGCAGCATCATGAAAGCCAAGAAAATTATATTACTTGCTTGGGGAGACAAAGCCTCCATTGTTGCTAAAGCCGTTGAAGGAGATGTGACAGAACAAATACCTGCTAGTGTATTACAAAATCACGACGACTGCACTTTTGTTATTGACGAATTAGCTTCTTTAGAATTAACCAGAAATAAAGCGCCCTGGCTTACAGGTGCCAATGATTGGACACCAAATATGATTAAAAAAGCAGTCATAGCTTTAGCATTGAAACTAGACAAAACGGTTTTAAGTTTAACCGCCAATGATTATAAAGAAAATAGTTTATCCGACTTGTTGGTTTTAAAAGATTCAGTTTACGATATTAATTTACAAGTATTTTATATGTTAAGGGATACCATTACTGGATGGCCAGGAGGTAAACCCAATGCAATAATACCAGCACATCCCGAACGCAGTTCACCACATCCCAAAAAAGTATTGGTATTTTCTCCGCATCCCGATGATGACATCATAAGTATGGGTGGCACTTTTATGCGTTTGCAAGAACAGGGCCACGATGTGCACGTAGCCTATCAAACCAGTGGCAATATTGCAGTCACCGACGAATTTGTAACGCGCTTTTTAGACTTTGCAGTTGGTTTTGAAGAACTTTTTGGAATTGATAATAAAAAAAGTGAAGCCATCTTAAGTGCTGCTAGCACTTTTTTAGCAAGTAAAAAATCGGATCATTTAGATACTGCAGAAATTAGAGCCATCAAGGGGCTCATAAGAAGATGTGAGGCTAAAGCTACTTGTAGATATGTGGGTATCAAAGAAAAAAATTATCATTTTATGGATCTTCCATTTTATGAAACGGGTGCCATCGAAAAAAAGCCAATGAGTGAATTGGATATTCGCATTACGATGGATTTATTAAAACAAATTCAACCTCATCAAATATATTGCGCTGGAGATTTAGCCGACCCACATGGTACCCATAAAGTTTGTTTAGATATTATTTTTGAAAGTTTACGAAGGTTAAAAGCAGAAGGAGAAGTTTGGATTAAAGATTGTTG
Organism: Bacteroidota bacterium; assembly: GCA_947461595.1. Taxonomy (GTDB): domain Bacteria; phylum Bacteroidota; class Bacteroidia; order Chitinophagales; family Chitinophagaceae; genus Sediminibacterium. The sequence goes on from CANHLZ010000052.1 coordinate 9,243, forward strand.
GGTTTGGTTGTACAAAGGTGCTTGGCAAGAATGGGATATTTCAGAAATCGAAATGGCTGTACCTATGAGCCCGGACCAAGTGATGAAAAAGCGATTTGGTATTTTTATACATCAGTCACAAAAAGACAGTGTGCCTTTTCAAGGCACCGATGCTAGAGAATTTTGGCAAAGAGCCGAATATAGAAATGCCAATACTGCAGAATTGTATGCTCAACTTGGCTTAACAAAATACGCTGCTATTGAGGCCTTTGTTCGTTGGCATTATTAGTAAGTTGCCGAATAATTAAAGTTTTTACTTGGGTAAAATAGGATTTTAAGGTATATTTGCACCCCCTATAACTAGGGAAATGGCTGCGTAGCTCAACTGAATAGAGTACCTCACTACGGATGAGGGGGTTTTAGGTTTGAATCCTAACGCGGTCACAAAATTTAGTAAGTCGCTGTAAATTTTTCATTTACAGCGACTTTTTTTTGTGGTATCCAGTATACATATAATAAATATTAAAACTATATAAATAATTGTTCTATAAACATAAATAAATTATAATAATTTTTAAAATAAAAAGACCCTAAATAGCTGTAAATGAAACATTTACAGCTATTTTTTTTTAAATATATAATATGCACTATATATTCATATTATATTATATATATAAATAAATGTTTTACAATTTTAATTAAATTAAAAATATTTTTAATTTTAATTTTTTTTTAATATTTAATGGTCTATTTTGTAAGTTAACAATTTGATAACATATTTAATAATTCAAAAAACAACTTACATGAGAAATTTTCTATTTTATGTTTGTATGGTAATATTCCTTGGTCTCAGGCCTTAGATGTAGTAAAGTACCCACATCCTAAATATGATACACAAGCTGAAATTTATACTGCTATGCAAGGCTTATTAACTTCTGGCATTAAAAATATAACAGCTGGTGGTGACGTCAAAGGAGATATACTTTATGGTGGCGACCTTACTAAATGGAAGGGATTAGCATACATGTTAAGTGCTAGATATTATAACCATATGAGTAAAAAAGATCCTACTGGTTCTGCTACTAGCGCATTAGCTGCTATCGCTGCTGCAAAAGCTGCAGGATTCACTTCTTCTGGCAATGATTTTCAATTAAATTATGATGGATCTGCTTCATTTCTAAATCCTTGGAATGCAACCTGGGAAAATGGAATGTACGTAGCCAATACGCCTTTTTTGGAATTAATATTAACTACCAATGATCCTCGTATTAGAGCTTATTATACATCTACTGCTTGGACTTCTGGAACAACATCTTATGGATTAGGCAAAAGTCAAGATGGTGATGTAGGAACAGGTAATTATATGACCCCTGGTGATAGTACATTTTATGGCGCAAAAGATGCACCTCAATTATTTGCTACTTATTTTGAGTTAAAATTTATTGAAGCGGAAGCCAATATGCGCGCAGGGAATGCTGCTGCTGCTGCTGCTGCCTTAAATGCGGCTGTGGCTGCTCAATTGAAAAAAGTAATGAATTTTGAAGAAGATGAAGCATTGGTTCCTGCCTATATTGCAACCTATGGTGCTGAAACTGCCACTACCGTTACGATGGAAAAAATCATGACTGAAAAATACAAAGCCATGATTTGTCAAGAAGCGGAAACTTGGATGGATGTTAGAAGACATAACTATGCTTACCCTACTGGAATGCAAGCCATCCCTGTAATAAGCAATGTTACTCCAACTAAAGTAAAAGTAGCTAGTGCCTTTATACAACGTTTATTGTATCCTCAAAGTGAATTAAATAATAACGCTTCAAATGTTCCAAAAGCTGGAATGTTTGATAAATTACCTATTCTTCAATAAAATTTAAAATAGTTTATTGAAAAAGTCCCCCGATTACTCGGGGGGCTTTTTTTTAACCTTTAAATGGATGCAATAATAGATTATTGATAATCAATTTATTGTAATATATATTTAACACCTGTTTTGCGAATTAGCATTTGGTTAAATTGATCTGCTAAATTTTAATAATGTATTTTTGAACAAATAATAACGATTGAAAATAGTCTTTCTTTCTGTTGGCAAGTCCAATGAACCCTATATCAAAGACGGAGTTGACCAGTTTACCAAAAGAATTGGCCACTACTATCCCATCGACTGGCAACTGATTGCCCCAGCCAAAACTACTGATCCTGCCCAAATGAAGAAAATGGAAGCACAAGCCATCTTAAAAGTGATAAGCTCCACTGATGTATTAATATTGTTAGACGAGACGGGCAAAATGCTTAATTCTCCTGGTTTGGCTAAATGGATTCAACAAAAAGCAAATCAAAGTGTACAGCGCATAGTATTTTTAATTGGGGGTGCATATGGTGTAGCGGAGGAGATTAAACAACGCGCGCAATTTACTTGGTCTTTGTCTGAACTGGTTTTCCCCCACATGTTGGTTCGATTAATTTTAGCAGAACAAGTTTACCGTGCATGCAGTATATTGGCCAATGAAAAATATCACCACGAATAACCTTATTTAATTTATTTATGAGCATCACTTTATACATTACCATTATTACAGTTGCTATTTCGGTGGCTGCAATGTACAATGAACCCCTGATGGAAAAATTAATATTTCATCCCTATACCGTTCACCAGCAAAATGAATGGTATCGTTTTTTTACTTCGGGTTTAATACATGCCGACTTTATGCACCTCGCCTTTAATATGCTTTCCTTTTATATGTTTGGAGATTATGTAGAACAATATTTTGCTATGATTTTTGGAACTGCTGGATCTACTTACTATATTATATTGTATATCACTTCCTTATTGATTTGCTTAGTTCCAACTTATTTAAATCATTACAAACAATACAATTATCAAAGCTTAGGCGCCTCTGGAGCCGTATCTGCAATTGTTTTTGTAGGCATTTTTCTTCAACCTACTATGCAAATAGGATTTTTTATCATCCCTCCTATTATTCCAGGATTTATATTTGGGCCTATTTACCTTGGATTAACCGCATATCTTTCTAAAAAAGGACAAGGTGGCATCAATCATAGCGCCCATTTATGGGGCTCTATTTATGGAGTACTCTTTTTAATAGTAACGGCACACTTTATTGGCCATGTAGAAGTGGTCAGCCTATTTATAGATCAGATTAGGACTTATCTTGGTAAGTAATTTTTACAACCTTTTGAGTTTGGGGGGTAATTTTAAAACGATCATCAATTCGATGTCCAACTACCCAGCA
>CANHLZ010000053.1 GCA_947461595.1 Bacteroidota bacterium
TGAATCTCCAGTGGCCATTTCTGTTTTATCCCCTAAAATTATTAATGAAGCTAAGGCACAAAGAATAGATTACTTACTCAATAAAGTGAGTGGTGTATACATGCCTACCATTGGTAATGAACAACATATGATGGCTATTCGTCAACCTATTTCTTTAAAAGGATTGTATCTTTTTTTGGAAGATGGCATTCCCATTAGAACAAGTGGTTTATACAGCAGCAATGCGTTAATAGAAATTAATGCCAGCAATATTCACTCTATTGAAATTTTAAAAGGTCCTGCTTCGGCATTGTATGGTGCGGAAGCCATTGGAGGAGTAGTTAATTTCTTATCAACTCCAATACCTTCAAAAAAACTTTTGACTTTTAGCAGTCAGGTTAATAACGGTGGATTCAAAAGAGCGGAAGCTTTTTATGCTACACCTACTCGCTCTGGAGGTTGGTTAATCAATAGTTCTTACACAGATCAAAAAAACGGACCCATTGATTATTCTAATTATAGTAAAAAAGCCATTTCCTTACGCAGAGATTTCAAATTTAAAACGAAATGGGCCGGCTATCAAACCCTTAATTATATTGATTATCATACCCAAATGATTGGATCGGTAGACAGTATTTATTTTGCACAAAAAAACCTCAGTAGCCAACAATCATTCACCTTCCGACAAATTAATGCACTTCGATTTAGACAAAATTTAGTTTACCATTGGAATAATAATAGCATCACTACTTTGAATATGATGTATCGCAATAATACCATGGACCAAAATCCAACTTATGCTATTGCCTCCACCAGTAACCCCACCAAATATAAAGGACAAGTAAATAGCAACCATTTTGATGCCTATGTACTAGACCTCCAGCATCAATGGAATTTAAAGGCGCTTAAAAGTAAATTTATAGTAGGGGGTTATTGGGATAGGACGAAACAAAACTTAATAGCTAACTATATTGATATTTTTAAAGATACGGTCATAGGAAAATACACCAAGTTCAGTTATCCCGCTAAAGATTCATTAGTTACTTCTTATGCAACTCAAATTAATAATAAAGCCATTTATTTTAATTTCATCTCCAACTTAACAAAATCACTTCATTGGAACATGGCTTTGCGTTATGATGATTTTGAATATCAATTTTCAAATAGATTAAAATACGGTACGCCCTCTTCCAACAATCACTTTAGTAATTGGGCGCCTAAACTAGGCTTAACGTACAATCAAAAAAAATGGGGTGGCTATTTGAATTACAGTGAAGGATTTGTTCCCCCGCAAATAACAGAAATCTACAATACGGTCAGAGTACCTTATTTATTACCGCAGCTTTTCACCAATATGGAGATAGGTGCTTGGTATCAATTGCCTAAATTTTATACAGAATTTTCTATTTACCAATTAAATGGAAAAAATGAAATTATTTCTGTAAGACAACCTGACGGAGTGAACTTAAATCAAAATTCAGGAAGTACTCAACATATTGGTATTGAGTATCAAATAAAATACAAAATTAACAGCCAATTGGAGTGGCATTGGAATGCAAGTAATGCAAGGCATAATTATATTCATACTCAAATTAAAGGCGTAACGGTAGATGGGAATCAAATGACAGCATCACCGGCTTTTTTTAGCAATATGACCTTGTATTGGAAACCAAATTTGCCATTAAACGTATCCATAGAGTGGCAGAAACAATCTGCTTATTATATGGATGAAACCAATGCTACCAAGTATCCCGGCTTTAGTGTTTTTAATATTAGAGGGGGCTATACTTTTAAAAAATCTGAAATTTGGATAGCTATCTTAAATGCAGGTAATAGTTATTATAGCACCATGGCCACCAAAAACTTTAGCATCAAAGGCAATGCTGCTTACGCATATTATTTAGGTGACCCAAGAACTTTAACCATCGGATGGAAATGGTACTTAATAAAATAAGAAGCCTTTTGGACTTCTTATTTTATTTTAAACTATTTTATTTTTACTGATTAATTCTTATTCTCATGCCACCTCCCTTTTGCATGTCATCCATTATTTTTTTCATGGTTTCTTGAAACTGAGTCCTATTCATTTTGTCTCCTTTGGTAGGTTGTACTAATTCTTTTTTAGGATATTTTGCTGATACTTCTATAGCGGTAGTTACATTGGCGTCATTGTCCATATTGACTTCTAAAATAGCTCCAGGTAAACCTGTAAAGGTATCAGGCCCAATAGAAGCAGGGATTTGTTCGGTATACCAAACTACTACTTCTTGTTCTTTAGGAAGGACAGGGGTATTTAAAGTGGTGTCAAGATTATTTCTTCCTCCTGGTCTAGGACCACCAATGCGCATCGTTTGTAATGGAACAGAAGTGGTAGCTTTTTTACATAAATATTTTGCAATGGTTTTTGTCTCTTCTGACATTTTCCATTTAATGGATTTCAATGAATCGATAATTAAGAAAGTTTTTTCAAACATACCACGTGATTCATATTGTATTTGAGAAGCTAAATCTGTATAGGTAGCTGTTTCAGGCATTCTAAACATAAATCTTGGCCCACCTCTTTCTCCTCCATTATTGGCAAATGGATCGGGCGCTTCATCTTCTGGAACAGTTCTAAACAAACTAGCTTGATCATTAAATAATAATTCGAATTGCGAAGTTCTAAATTCTGGGACCCTAGTTCTCATTTCAGGATCTGTAATCATACGATACATATTTATTTTTCGCTCGTAAACTATTTTTCCTTCTTTCATTTGTGCCATTGCAAAATTTATTGAAGCAAAAATAAAAGCTACTGCAAGGATAATTTTTTTCATATTTATTTTAAATTATTATTTAAATATACAATTTATTACATTCTTATCATCATTCTTGGGGGGCCGCCACCACTTCCTGCCAAGCCCGATTTTTGTAAACTATAAGTGAAGCCAATGATAAAATATTGATTGATTACATTATAAGATTGATCTACGATTTGATTTTGTGAAACATTTCTTGAAACTCCAATATTCCTATTTAAAATATCAAATGCACTAATTTTTATTTCTGCTCTTTTATTTTTCATAAACAACTTAGAAAAACTTGCATTCCAAATGGGCACCGATGTGTTGTATCCAGCAGCTCGGCCTTCATTGATGGTGTAATTAAAAGATTGATTAAATACAATATTAAAAGGAAGATAATTGGTTATATCTGCTCCATACACTCTTGTAAGATAATTGGTATTTAAAGAAGTATTAATGGCATTATTGGTATTGCTATAAGAATGCCTCGCAGTTATATTCACATCCAGCACCTCGTCCATTGAATAGGTATAGGTAAAACTGGGTCCCACTGATTTTATAAGCGTAGTATTAAGCAAAGAATTAGTATAAGAAATATTATTATTAACTGACGCATTTAAACCAAAATTAAATCGAGAATAGATTTGCTTCACGCCAAATCCATAGTTGACTGTTCCATTAATTCGATAGGCACCATTAACGTTTACAGGCTTGGAAAGTAAAACCCTACTTGGAAGGATACTGTCATAATTTACGATAGAGTTATTTATTACTTGCGCATTTAATAATGCAAAAAAGTTTCGCTGTGCTAATATTTTAGTGGAGAAATAACTCAAATTGATGTTATTTGTATAACTTCTTTTCAAATCAGGGTTACCAATAGATTGGTTGTTAATATTACTTTGGTCTAATACCGGCTGTAATTGTGTTAAAGAAGGTTGATTGGTGGAAGTGCGATAATTAAATCTAAAATTTTCTGTTTGAGAAAAATTATATACAAAGGTAGCAGTAGGTAAAATGTCTTTAAATTCTTGTTTAATTTTAGAATTGGCACTTGTATTAATACCATTTAACATGGCGTCTTGTAATGAAAAACCTGTTGAAAAATTATACTTTTTTTGATTATAACGATAATTCATCCCGGCACCCGCATAAGTATATTCACTATTGAATTCGTTGGTGAGCCTTGTGTTTAAAGCATCATATAGATTATTAGGCCCTTGTTTATCATACACTTTTTTACTAGTAGACCCAATATTTTTATTGATGAAAGCATTGAACTCTAATAAAGATTTTTTACCCAATGGTTCTGTATACACCAAATTGGCAGAATAAGATTCTGTTAACCCTTTCCTACTACTTTTTTGATCTAAGAGCGAATCTTTTATAACACCATAATAATAAAATAACTGTTCTGTGTATTGATTACTATTAGCACTTGAATTATTATACCCTTGTGTTAATGTAGAAGATATGGTTCGACCTTTTTTAACAAACTTTTTTCTTAGTAAAAGCGTGTTGGAAATATTTACCGCATCGGTAACACTAGCAGAATTGGTACTATTTGAATTGGTTAAAGTGCCATCGGGCAAGAAGGTACGACTAGAGGTTGTTCCAAAAGAGGTATTGTGTTGATTCGTTATACTTGGAGTATACTTATATGAAAAAGATTCCGACACTTTATTGTCAATCGTAAACCCAATTTTTTGTTGTTGATTTCTATTAGTGTTATTGGATTCATTGCTGCGATTGAATAAATTACCCGGCGTTAAATTTTGTGTAAATGAATTTGTTATTGTATTTCTCTCCACATCACTACTATTGGCATTGGCATTAAAATCCATTTTTTTATCATTCAATACATTGGAATAATTTCCACCCAAAGAAAAGGTGTTGGCCACCCCTTGTGAGTTGGCATCTGTTCCTCCGCCACCTCCATTAAAATTAATGACCATACCTCCACCACCTCTTCCACCACCACCCCCTGAAAAATTAGCCATATCTGAATTGGAAAAAGCTTGTCGATTGGTATTATTGGCAGTACCAATTAATGAATATTGTTCATCATTATTTATCCGATTAATATTTCCTTGTGCATCAAATCTACCTGGCATACCTGCACTACCATTTACTTTTCCAAAAGTGGATTGTTTCCGATCTTTCTTAGTTTTAATATTGATAGCTGTTTCTTCATTCCCATCATCAATACCTGTAAACATGGCTTGATCCGATTTGCGATCATATACTTGAATTTTATCTACGGCGTCTGCAGGTAAATTTCTAGTAGCCATCTTAGGATCTCCTGTAAAAAATTCTTTTCCATTTACAAATACCTTGGTAACCGATTTTCCATTAACAGTGATGGCTCCAGCTTTATCCACTTCAATACCTGGCATCTTTTTTAACATGTCTTCCACTACTGCGTTGGGTACCGTTTTAAAATTCTCAGAATTAAACTCAATAGAATCTCCATTGATCACCACTGGAGGTCTTCTGGCAGTGACTGTTACCGAGCTCATTTTGCTAGCATCATCTAAATAAATATTATTGAGGTTAAGTATTGCATTGGAGCCTGTTTTAAAAGCCACCCATTGTTGTTGATAGCCTACATAGGATATAGATAACAAATATTTTCCAGCGGCAATATTTTTTATCACGAAACTGCCTTCCTCATTGCTTCTCGCAAAACTAACCAAAGAAGAATCTTTGGCATGAACCAATGAGATGGTGGCAAAAGGAAGGATTCTTTTAGCAGCGCTATCTATAATAGTCCCCTGCACTTGAAAATTTTGGGCCAAACTCGCATAACTCATTAATAAGAAGCTAGTTATTGCAAATAGTTTTTTGATACTTATATTGTTCATGTTGTTAAAAATACGACTCCTATCCTAAGTTGGTACTTATTAGGTATGAAAATACCTAATTTGTGTTACTTTTTCTATAAATGTAAAGACTTGAGGATGAATGGTAATATGGCTTTTAAAATGATAAAAAAATTAATTGAATTAAGTAACTTACATAAAATTTACAACTATGCTATTGGATGCTTATTTTGTCCTTTGGTTTAACGTAGGTAGTAGTGAAAAATGATTGTTATTATAGATGGTCAATACATAGGATGACGTAGAAACGGGAAAACATAAATTAGATCGCAAAAATGGATGAACAAATAGCCAATAAAGAAAAATAAAGTAACAGATTAAAATTATAATTTATAAAAAAAATTAATGAAAAACAATAGAAGAAAATTTATAAAAAATGCAACACTTGCCTTCTTAGGAGCGAGTTTAAAGCCCAATTTCTTATTGTCAAATACAAATTTAAATGCAGCTACCAATAAATTAATTGGTATTCAATTGTATTCTGTTCGTGACGATATGGGAAAAAATCCATTGAGTACTTTGACCGCTTTATCAAAAATGGGGTACCAATATGTTGAACACGCCAATTATATTAATCGTAAATTTTATGGTTGGACAGCAAAAGAATTTAAAATAATATTAAACGACCTTGGTTTAAAAATGCCCAGTGGTCATACGGTGATGGCTGCCAAACATTGGGATAATGCTAGTAAAGATTTTACAACAGAATGGAAATATACCGTAGAAGACGCAGCTATTTTAGGTCAGTCCTATGTCATTAGCCCATCCATAGATGACAAATTAAGAAGCAGTTATAATGGACTAATGTTACAGCTAGATGTATTTAATAAATCTGGAGAGTTATGTAAAGCGAGCGGTATGAAATTTGGTTATCACAATCATGATTTCGAATTCAAAGAAAAATTAAATGGCAGATTGCTCTATGATTTAATATTACAACATACCGACAAAGACTTGGTAATACATCAATTAGACATGGGTAATATGTATGGGGCTGGCGGCAGGGCAGCACAATGGATTAATAGATATCCAGGTCGCTTCCAATCTTTGCATATTAAAGATGAAATTAAGGCTGAAAAGGGGGAAATGAATGATGGATACGAAAGCACCTTATTGGGAGCAGGGGTGGTAGATCCTAAGTCAATTGCCTTATTGGCAAAAAAAATTGGTGGATCGCTACACTTTATTATTGAACAAGAGTCCTATCAAGGCATTACCCCACTTGAATGCGCTAAAAAAGATTTAGAAATTATAAATACCTGGGGTATTTAGTATAATGAAATAATTGATTGAAAGCACAAACACTAAAATGTTTGTGCTTTTTTTTTACTTAACTTTAAATAGCCAATTTGCTCTTCATTCAATTCATCTTCTATGAAAAATATTTTAATGGGTTTGTTTACTTTACTAGTATTGACTTGTATTAATTATGTTGCTCAAGCTCAACAAATTAATGCAGTAGAACTAGTCAGATGGAATAAACACGCTAACCAAGTTAAAATTATTAGAGACGAATGGGATATTCCACATATTTATGGCAAGACCGATGCCGATGCTATTTTTGGTTTAATGTATGCCCAATGCGAAGAGAATTTTGATCAGATAGAATTAAACTATTTAGAAATGCTTGGTCGAACTGCCGAAGTAGCAGGAGCTAAAGCTATTTACGACGACTTGATGATGCGTCTTATACAAGACAGCTTGAAAGCGATTAAAGATTTTAACAATAGCCCCATTTGGTTTAAAAATTTATTACAAGCACATGCAGATGGTTTAAATTATTATTTATACAAACATCCCGAAGTACACCCAAAAGCCATTACTTATTTCAAGCCCTGGTATCATTTAATGTGGACCGATGGAAGTGTTTCTCCCACAAGAACTGGAGGCATCAAAACCGAAGACGTGGCTAATTTTTATGGCGATAAAAATAAGTTAGCCATTCATACCACTGCCGATTTTGAAGAAAAAATAAGTACAGGTTCCAATGGATTTGCGATTGCACCAACGCATAGTAAAAATGGAAATGCTTTGTTGTACATCAACCCGCATGTGCCTTTTTATTTTAGATCTGAAATGCATATGAATAGTGAAGAGGGCTTAAATGTATACGGTGCAGTTACCTGGGGTCAAATGTTTATTTATCAAGGATTTAATGAACATTGCGGATGGATGCATACCAGTAGTTATGCAGATGTAGCAGATGTATATGAAGAAATAATTAAACAGAATAAAAAAGGCTGGGTATCTATCTATGAAAAAGAAGAAAAAAATATTACCCAAAGAACCATTAATTTAAAATATACCGAAGCAGGCTTGATTCAATCAAAATCTTTTCTTACTTATAAAACAATTCACGGACCGGTGATGGGCAGTAAAAATGGCAAATGGTTAAGCCTTCAAGAAAATAATCGTTCTTTAAATGCTTTAATGGAATGTTGGATTAGAACTAAGGCAAGCAATTTAAAATCTTATCAACAAGCATTGTCCTTATTAGCCAATAATAGTAACAACACTGTTTTTGCAGATAGAGAAGGTAATATTGCTTATTGGCATGGAAATTTTATGCCTAAAAGAAATACCAATTATGATTACAGCTTGCCTGTAGATGGATCTATTAAAAGTACCAATTGGAAGGGCATCCATTCACTCAATGAAATTGTACAAAGCATTAACCCACCCAATGGTTGGTTACAAAATTGCAATGCGACTCCTTTCACAGTGGCTGGATCCAATAGCCCTAATCCTAATACATATCCTGCTTATATGGCTCCAGAGGGTGAAAATGGCCGAGGCATTACGGCTGTTAAATTGTTAGAAAAAATAGATAAATTAAGTATAGATGATTTAATTCATCTTGGCTACAATAAACACATGTCGGCTTTTGATGTTTTATTGCCTCCTTTTTTAGCGTATGCAAAAACTATTTCACTCAATGAAAAAGAACAAAAAGCCATTCAATATTTAAGCAACTGGAATCATGATGGTGATACGGCTTCCATTGCAACCACCATTGCTATTGAATGGGCTACCGAATGGGGAAAAGAATTACCGCCAGCACCTACGGAAGAAACGAGTACCCATATTTGGAAAAAATATGAAAGAATGGTTACAGCTGTTTCCAATGAAAAAAAATTAGCCCTTTTAAATAAAACACTGACACAATTAGAAAAAATTTATGGTAATTGGGAAATAAGCTGGGGCAGCATTAATAGATATCAAAGGGTTAACCCAGGAGAAAAGTATGATGACCAATTACCTAGTTTAGCAGTGGGACAAGCTTCTTCTAAATGGGGGACGCTCCCTGCCTTTGAAAGTAAAAGACAAGATAATAGCAATAAACGTTACGGCTATTCTGGAAGTAGTTTTATTGCAGCTGTTAGTTTTGGGAAAAAGCTAGAAGCTAAATCGATCATCACTGGAGGACAAAGTCGTTTTGCCAATTCAACTCACTTTACCGATCAAGCTCAAAAATACTTAGCAGGTGATTTCAAAAATATTCACTTTTACAAAGAAGATGTTTTAGCACATGAAGTAATATCATATAAACCTGGATTCGATAGATAATGGTCATACAATTTTGACACAAATGCCACTTTAACCAATCCAGCTAAATTTTTTACTTCTAATTGTTGCATCATCTTAGTGCGATGCCCTTCAATAGTTCTTTTACTATGCCCCACTTCATAAGCAATTTGTTTACTAGAAGCTTCTTCACAAATACGAACCAATATATACTTATCATAAGTATGCATTTGATGTACTTTTTGGGTTAACTTAATTTTTTCCATATGATTGACCATCGCAAAAACCTTCTCTGCAATAATAGAACAGAAATATATTTTATTGAGTCGGGCCATTTCTAATGCCTTGGACCATTCTTCCTTGCTTACATTTCTGGAGATCACAACAGAAATACCATTGTCAATGAGTTGATACAAATGAGCATCATCTTGCTCATTAAACACCACCATTATAGACATTTTATTCTTTAAAGCACTTACTTGAACCATGGCATCAGAATGCCCATAATCAAATAAGGAACTATCTACCACTAAAAGTAAAGGAAGGGCTTGTTGGTTTTTATCCATTGCCATAAAGCCATCCAACTCTTTTAAGCTTTTAATGATATGATAGCCCATTAACATTGGATTGTCTTTAATAAGTAGGCCACAACCCATTGCATACACAGTTTGTTGGTCACATATAATAACTTGACTTTGCATATTTATTAGATTGATTGATTGATACTGCAATAAAACAATATTTATATAACCTATTGATATACAAAGTAATATCTTTTATAAATGGCTATTAAAACTGTTATAATTAGCCCCATTCAAGTATTTTCTAATGTAGAATTGAGTTGCATTGAATGAATGAAAAATAATAGAAACAAGTAGTTATTAAATAAACCCTATAATTATTTGTCAGTATTATATATTTTATAACTTCATTGAATATTATACTAACCCCTTTGCATAGCGTTGACATCAATTCGTAACTTATTTTACCCTTTTGTTCCAGTAGGACATTTGAAAGTGTGGGTCTTAGCCCCAGCCTTGGATAATCCAGATCCCAATTTGGCCTACTATTATGACTTTAGTCAAAGTATTGAAGAATATACACGCGTATTTGAACAATTAGATTTACCCTGGAAATGGCAACCCGTTTCTTTAGAAACTTATAAAACCGTTGTTCAAGAAATTGCACATGAAAGAGAAAAAGGAATTTACTTTCCTGTTGTTTTAAATTTATGTGATGGAGATGAAATTAATGGTGCTCCTGGCGTATCCGTCATTAAAGCATTAGATGCAAAGCAATTGGTGTATACTGGAGCCAACGATTATTTTTATGACATCACTACTTCTAAAATTCCAATGAAAGAGGCTTTTGATATAGCTGGTGTTGCTACTCCAAAATGGAAAGCCATTAGAACCAATGATGTAAATGTACACGAAGTACTTGAAAATTTGGGTAGCCCTGTGATTGTGAAGCCTGCTGTTTCAGGAGGAAGTTTAGGTGTTGGTGTAAAGAATGTAGTAGAAACACCAAAAGAATTAAAAGTACAATTAGCAAAAATGTTCGAAGGCTATAGAGGCTGGAACTTAGCATCAGATGGTATCCTAGCAGAATCCTTTATCGAAGGGCCTGAATATACCGTAATGATTGTAGGTAGTCATACTCATCCAGAATATGCGAAAATTTATCCTCCCATTGAAAGAGTTTTTCATGCTTCCCTTCCAGAAAAAGAAAAGTTTTTATCTTTTGATCGTTTATGGGAAATATATGAAGAAGAAACCCCTATGCCTGAGGAAGAGAATTTTTACCAATATCAATTAGGGGATGAAGCCATTCAAATGGCGGTTCAAAAAATTTCTTGGGATGCCTATGTTGCAGTGAATGGTACTGGGTATACTAGGGTAGATGTTCGTATTTGCAATAAAACAGGCATCCCCTATGTTTTAGAAGTGAATGCTCAATGCGGTATCAGTGAAGATGAAAATTTTACTTCTATTGGTGCTATTTTAAGATATGCCAATCAAAGTTTCACAGAATTAGTAGTACATATTATTAATGACGCATTTGTAAGAAGAAAAAAATAAAATTATGCGTGCCCTTCCCATATTAAATCATCCAGAAAGTTTTAAAGATTTAAAAATTTGTGTCCTTCAACCCGACTATTCCACTTCTGGAGTGGATTATCAGTATTATGATCCTAAGAGAGACTTGTCGGCAATTATGCCAGAAGCACATATCGATCATATATATTTAAATAAGTTAACTACCTACCAGCAGTTAAAAGAATTAAAGGATAAAAACTATGATATCTATATTAATCTATGTGAAGGTTATTTAGAATGGAAAGTGCCTTCTATTGATGTTATTATAAGTATGGATTTATTAGGATTGCCTTATACTGGGCCGAATGCGAACTTATATGACCCGCCAAAAACCATCATGAAATATTTGGCTTTTTGTGAAGACGTGGTTACCCCAGCGCATGTACTTATTGAGTCTTTGGAAGATTTGGATCAACTGCCTGGTAATTTAAAATTCCCTTTGTTTGTCAAACCTGCTAAAGCGGGAGATAGTTTAGGAGTAGATGACGCTTCTAAAGCAAACAATATAGATGACTTGATAGTTAAGGTGAAGAATATTGTGGCCGAATTTGGTTCGGCCTTGGTGGAAGAATACATTGATGGGCGTGAGTTTACCGTATTGGTTTGTGGCAATGCCGATGGTAAAACTTGTACGAGTTTTGTGCCGGTTGAATATATTTTTCCAGAAGGTTTTAGTTTTAAAACATACGCTTTAAAAACTTCCGAATTACACCCTACTGCCAATATCCCAGTTACGGAAACTGCTTTAGCCAATAAATTAAAAAGTATAGCAGAACAAGTTTTTATGTCTTTTAATGGAGTCGGTTATGGAAGAATGGATTTTAGAATGAATGACAAAAGCGAGATTTTCTTTTTAGAAATAAATTTTACCTGCTCGGTTTTTTATGCGCAAGGGTATGAAGGATCCGCCGATTATATTTTACTTCATGATGGCATTGGTCAAAGAGGTTTCTTGGAAAGAATTATTATTGAGGGTATGTCCAGGTACAGTAGAAAAGAAAAATTATTTACGATCAAAGGAAATGCCATTGCTGGTTATGGTATGTATGCAAAAAGAGATTTACCTAAAAATACTTTATTATTCAAAGGGGAAGAAAAATCACAACGTATTGTTAGTAAAAAATTCGTTGATGAAAATTGGGATGAAAGAGAAAA
>CANHLZ010000054.1 GCA_947461595.1 Bacteroidota bacterium
CAATAGATAAAATAACGCCTACTATAATTCCAGTGATGGCCGCTTTTGAAGTAGCTTTTTTCCAGAAGAACCCAAGTAAAAAAACTGGGAAGATGGCAGGAGAAATATATCCAGTATATTTTTGGATAAATTCAAAGCCGCCTTTTCCACCAATACCCAAGGTATCATTCCAGTTAATAATAATTGCAATGATTAAAGAAATAATAATCATAATTCTTCCTGTAGAAACAATTTTGTTATCAGCAGCCTCTCTATTAATATATTTCTTATAAATATCTAAAGAATAAATGGTTGAAATACTATTGGCCTTACCTGCCAAAGAAGCTACTATCGCTGCTGTTAAAGCCGCCATAGATAAGCCTTTCAAGCCAACTGGTAAAAACCCTACTACCGAAGAATAAGCATTGTCTTGATTGAGTGTACCATTGGTTAACATTTCTTGTTGCAATTCTCCATTTTGATACAATACATAAGCTGCAATACCAGGCAACACCACCAAAATTGGCATCAGCAATTTTAAAAAGGCAGCAAATAAAATTCCAGTTCTTGCTGTTTTTAAATCCGCCCCTAAGGCTCTTTGTGTAATGTATTGATTACACCCCCAATAATTTAAATTGGCTACCCACATACCTGCAGCCATCATGGCCAATCCTGGTAAGCTAGAGTAATCATCAATTTGTTTTTGCGTTGAGCCCGCTGTAGGTTTATCAAAAATCATTTTAAAATGATCTGGTGCCACTTTTATTAAATGATTGAACCCTGCAATCGCATTGCTTCCATATCCAAATTTTTCTGAAACAACTGTTAATGCAAAGTAAGAAGTAATTAAACCACCGATAGTTAAAACCAATACTTGAATGACATCGGTATAGCCAATTACTTTCATCCCTCCCAAAGTGATGAATAAGGCAAAAACCGCCAAGCCAATCATTATTAAATGAAAATTAGTACCTCCTGTTAAATTATTTATAGCAATAGCCCCTAAATATAAAATGGAAGTTAAATTCACAAATATGTATAAGAACAACCAAAATATAGCCATAATCATAGCTACGGTTTCATTGTACCTCGTTTTTAAAAACTGAGGCATGGTATAAATTTTATTTTTTAAATACACTGGCATAAAAAACACGGCCACAATTACCAAACAAACTGCAGCAATCCATTCATAGGCTGAAATGGCTAACCCCAATCTAAACCCATTACCACTAATGCCTATAAATTGTTCGGCAGAAATATTAGACGCGATTAAAGAAGCGCCAATGGCCCACCAGGTTAATTGACCTTCGGCTAAAAAAAAATCTGTTGAATTAGAAGTAGCCGATTTTTTTCTTTTATAAATCCAAAAACCATAGCTGGCTATAATTAAGAAATATAAAATAAAAACAATGTAATCATAGGTTTGAAGCGTTTTGGTCATGGTCGTTAGGTTTTGGTCTTAAAAATAGGTGAATTAATCAAAAAGGCACCCTTTTAGAGTGCCTTTTTTTATCAAACTCAAACCGCTCTTCGCTACTCCAAACCTAGTTTAACAATTTTCTTTATTTGTAAGACTAAATAGATTATTACCCCCCATACCGCTACAATAATACCATACGCTAATAACTCTAACCAAAAAGGAGAATGACCTCGCCTTGCAAACAAACTACGATGATTGTAATTGGTGGTATAAATTAGTTTTGAACCCCATGGCACTGTTGTTTCGGCAGTTAAATTGCCATATATATCATTATCAATTACATTAGCAACTAACACTAAATTACCTTTATTGTCTCCCGGTAAATTTTCTCTTTTAAATTCTCCTGTCACTGCCCCTGCGGTATCAGTTGTATAAGTAGCTGTTTCGCTAATATTTAAATTGCCCCCTAATCTTTTTACAGTCAATACCATTTCTATGCCTACCATGGGTTTCCATGTAGAATCTGTTAAAACCAATAATTTCGCATGCACCATTTTCCCATCTATGGTATCAATTTTTAATTTTGCCTTTGTGATAGCCAACTCCCCTCTAGCTTCATCATATAATGTTGTAGCAGTATTTGTTGCAACAAAAGTTTGATTGGCCGATTTAACCCACTCTGTTTTTGCAGCAGGAGGAATTAATAGTAAGATCTCTCCTCTTTCGGTGGTAGTTCCCTTACAAATTAAATTATTTATATCATTTTCATTATTGATAAATACCTTAACGGGTATGTTTGGAATTTTTTGAAATTTTCCATCGATTTTAGACTTGGCTTCTATAACTAAATGCTGAGAAATGTTATTATCATTATAATATTTCACTCCTAATACCAATGTCTTTTTTTCTACCACCTGCGCATTTAAAAATATTGGTATAAACAAAAATATTGATAGAACTATTTTAAAAATGTTTTTCATTCTCATGGCTTTCGGTTTCTAATATGGTTTCATGAATGGGAATAATTGGGAATATCCTTGCAAAAAATGTAATCACTAATAAGGCGCCTGCTAATGAGTGTTAAAATTCCAACTGCAAAATTTGCTCGGAATTAAATGAGATAGTATGACTATAGTCACAGATTTTGATGATTGAAATCATGTTTGCCCTATTTTCACTATTTTTATACCACTTAATATTTACGACATGAATCTCTCTTTCAATATATTTAAGCAACTAATTACCAGCCCCATAAAATTTCGCTATTTCTTATTTCAAAAATTACCTGCTGCTTTTTTTTCCGGCTTGCGTATTCATTACTTTGATGCAGAAAAATGTGTGGTAAGAATTAAGTATTCTTGGTTTACCATGAATCCCTTTAAATCAGTCTACTTTGCGGTCGAAGCTATGGCGGCAGAAATGTGTAGTGGTATGTTAGCATTTGGGCAAGTGTATCAACGAACACCTAAAGTAAGTATGTTAGTGGTTAAGATGGAAGTGGCTTTTGTAAAAAAAGCAACCGGCGTGATATTATTTACTTGTGAAGATGGGCAAATGATTCAAAATGCAATCAATGATGCAATTGCATCTGGAGAAGGCAAAACGATAGTTTGTAAATCCATAGGCACAAATAGTGCAAATGAAGTAGTCGCTGAATTTAATTTTACTTGGAGCTTTAAAGCAAAGTAGTTTTACCAAAAACAACAACAGCTCCAAATGGAGCTGTTAGAAGGGAGCTTTTGGGGGAAATAGACTCCGTCAACTATTTTTTAATTAAGTTAAAATATTTTTGTTCCATTGGGTTGATAAGTAAACCTAAAATTATAATAACGTTGTTTGAATAATATATCCTCATAACTTGCAGAAGGTGTCAAGTTTACCCCTCCTTTACAATAACTAGTAATTTCAATTTTTGCGTATTTACCTTTCGCAGTTCTAATAACCAAAATTCTACCAGCTACAGGTGTAACAATATTTGTTTGTCCATCATAATGATACCAGCCTTTATCAGTTCCTGTTGTAATGGCATAAGATGTAGGAGCATTGTCTACTTTAAATACCGAATCGGCAGAAATATTTTTTAAATCTTCAAACAAACCTTTATAAATAAATGCACCGCCTTGTGCATTGCCACTAGTGCCTCCATTAATTAATATTGTAGTTGTTTTAAAAGCCAAATCCCAATTACCATTGGCTGTATCAGCAATTGAGATAATTTTATTTTTTTCAATATTAAAATAAGTATACAGGCCAACACTTTTAGGCATTTGTGTTTTGGGATCTATCCCTATAACAGAATCAGCCAATAAATCCTTTACGGTGGCTGAAATTGGAACAGTAGAAGTAGTGGTCGAGGTGCTTGATTTAGTACAAGAATAAATGCTTGATAATAAGCATACAAAAGCTGTGATTTTTGTAAGTGATTTTAACATATTTTATTTTTTTACTTTTTTATTTAATTGATATTTTAAGGTGAAGTATAAAGTTCTTCCAGGAAGATTAGATAAGTTGATGGGGTCGATATAATTGGTGATATTATCGCATCCCATTTGCAAGGAGATTCCATTGTTATAGTCTTTACCAACAGAAGTATGCAAAGAAACATACCCTGCTGCAAAACTGTCTCCATTGTCATATACATCGTTGCCATTGTTATTGTTAACGGCCCACTTGCTTCTATACACCATTCGAAAATTAGCAAAAAGTCCATGAGTGTTTACATAATTAATTTTAATCTGGGCCTTGTGCTTACTTATATTGGGTAAACCCACATAATTAGTTAAGGCTAATTTTGTACTGTATCCATTCGCATCTCTTGTATAAACTGTTCCCTCTTTTATTTTAGCAATTTGATCTTTATCCCCTGTTACAATAAACTGATACCCACCACTCATTGACCATTGATGATTGAGTTGATACTTTGTTTCTAATTCTATACCATTAGTAAAAGCTCGCCCAATATTTAAATAACTAAAAATTTGTGCCCCACTTACATAAGCTCCTACTTGTTCTACTTGAATTAAATTTTTTATATCATTTCGAAATGCTTGAACACTTATAAATGTTTTTTGATTGGGTTCCCAATCCCAAGAAAGATGAATGCCTGTAGAAGATTCTGGCTGCAATGATTTTAAAGCATAAAAATTACTATACAATGCTCCTATCTGTCCCAAATTATTTAATTGGTCGACTACTTTTTGCGCTTCGGCCGAACCAAATACACTATAGTTGCCAGCCGCCACATTGGTAAAGTTTAAATATAGCTGTCTAAAATCTGGCGCTTTAAATCCCTGCCCGATACTCAACTTGATTTTATTTTTTTGATTTATTTTATATAACATTGAAAGCTTAGGGCTCCAAGCCGATGCGTATTGTGCATTTTGATCAAATCGAACACCCCCAATTACAATTAATTTTGAGTTAGGATTCCACTCCCATTGCGTAAACCCATATTGTATAGAATTATTTTTTCTAACCTTTTCACTATCATATCTGCTACTTTTAACGCCCTCCCATACTGCACCTGCACCAAAAATTCCAGACAATTTTTTGCTCAAAGTCCAATCGGTCTGATTTTCGACCCGTTGGAATAAATGATTTAGTATATCGTTATAAGGGGCGCCTGATAAGGTGATCAAATCTTGCGAAGAAATATAATTAGTAAGATAAGATCTAAAACTTGTTTTTAAATTAGTTGAAAACCGATGGTTTAATGTGCCAGCTAAATTAATATCTGTATTGTGTTCTTTCCCATTGGAATTAATAGATACTCCTCCATTAGAAACCGTAATATTACTTTTTATATTTTCGTCTGTAAGTCTCGTATTAAAAACAAGGCTGGTGTTGTCGCTTAGATTGTATTTAAATTGTTGACTGGTGGTAAGCCTATTAATTGGGGTGGTGACTCTATTATTGCTATTGGGTCTTATGCTGTATCCATCGGTATTGTAATAATTATAAAATCCTTGATAAAATAAGGTCTTAGTGGCCATGGTATTATTTACATTCGCATCTAAAGTGTTATAAGTTCCATATCTTAAAGAAGTTTGTAAAGGGATAACATTACTTGCATCAGTAATAATATTAATTACACCTGCCATTGCTTCGCTTCCATATAAACTAGAAGAAGGGCCCTTTACAATTTCTATTTTCTTAATGTTTCCTAAAGCAATTCTATTTAAATCCAAAACACCCGCGGTTCTTCCTACCAAGGGTTCACCATTAATAAGGATAATGGTATAATCTGGATTAAGTCCTTGCAATTGCACCCCGGCTCCAAAACCACTGGTAAGGGTTAAACCAGTTTGCTCTTTTAAAATGTCAGTTAATCTTAATGACCCATTTTGTTGTATGGTTTTAGCATTGATGATGGTAACGGGAACCGTAATGTTACTTAGTTTTCTTTCAGATCTAGTGGCTGTAACCACTACACTATCCCCACTGGCAAACAAAGTGTCTTTTACCATTACCCTTTGGCCAAAGGCCACAACAGGGAAAAATAGGAACAAAAATGGAAACTGCTTTATCATCAAGCCGCAAAGCTCAATGATTCGATGGGAGCAAGGTTAAATTTGCTTTATAAATGTAACAAAATTGAGTAAAATTTGACATTAGTATGACAAATCACTTTTTTTCTAGTATTTTCTTGATAGTTTTTAGTTCTAAATCATTAATAAAATACTCATAAAACCTTTTGTCATTTTCTTTTCTAACACTAACAATTAATTGCGTTTCTTTGTTAATAACGATTGAATACTTTTCATTGATTGTATTTATAACGTCACTTCTAACTTTCTTTTGTAAGCCTATATTTTTATCTTTAATGCCTAGCACATGATTGATGTCCCCAATTTCAACATTGACGCCTTTCAAAGATGCCTCTAACAGCAATTGGATCAATGATAGTTCTACACCAATAAAAACTTGTCCAATAGTTTTAGTTTTTAAAATTTTTAAGCTGGATTGTTGTATTTTTTTCTTCACCCTTCTTTTGTAAATTCTTATCGAAAAATAGGTAAGTAATAAAATAGTTAGAAATGATAGCAATAGATAATAATAGTTATTATCTATGCCCCAAATAGGAAAATCTAATTCTTTAAAATCAGATATCGACAATGGCTTGATGTCATAGGTTTGTAAAGAAGGACTAAAACTATAAATAGAGTCGTTATAATAAAATATGTTTTCATTAGATGCCCTTCGTATAAAGAACTGATTTAATTCAGAATTTTTTGATTCAAATATTTTATTATTTAAAAAATCAAAATAATACGCCACGTCATCATGCATAAATAAAAAACCTCTATCCGTAGCTAAAAAAGAATTGATAATATTATTGGCCCTAACTAATTTAATTGTTTTGGAATGAATAGTCCCTAATTTTTTCCACTCCAGTAAATTTAAATCTAAATAATAACTATCATACAATCTTACCCTAGTTACATTTTGGTCCCCTTTTATACTGCCATTACTTATCGTTTGAAAAGGAACATATAATTTACCATCTTTTTGACTCACCCAATTATAACCATTAGAAAAAATTTCATTATTTGTAGGCACTATATCCCATTCCTTATCTAAAAAATTATACGACCTTAATTGCCCATTCAATCTCCAAAATCCATACCCCCCATAACTATATAAATGATTCTTAAATAAAAAGTTATTGGCTTCAATATTGTAATTAATGTTAATCGTATGATCAAGTCTATGAAAACTGTATGAATTTGAGCTGTCTACAACAGGGTCCAACCTATACACTACACCAGTCCGCTCCAAAAGCACAAAAACGCTATCATTGGATTTGATGATTTCTTGTACATTATCAAAAAATATTGTTCCAGCAGTAGGTACAATTAAATTGGTGGTAGATAGAAAAATCTTAGTTTTTAAGCTTTTATAGCTAATTATTTTAGATAAAAAAGGGGTTTTAGGGGTAGAAAACTGATCAGGAAGGTCTCTGGATTGAGCAGTTATTATCTGAGTTGTAGAAATTAATCCTAATAGGAAGAATAATATGATTTTTTTATAAAACATTGATATTCAATTGTAAAATAGGTAAATTGCTTATTATTAAAAAAGATAACTGTCCTAAATATAGGAAATAACCTATTATGATACTTAATTAGTAACTTATTTTAAATTGAATTCAATATTAAAAATGCAATTTTAATAAGCTTTTGGGGGAAAGCTATGGATTTATGAAAGAGGGCCAATAAAATGGCCCTCTTTTTTTGTATTATAGGCTATAAAAACCAATTTGAAATTAAAGCCTAAAACCAGTCCATTTAGTAACAATATGGTAACATTGGCCCATCTCTGCTTTGGGCTCAAAATGGGACTTTTGTCCTGCATTCTTTAAACCAAAAAAACGCTTATTATGGACTTTAATTCAATCATGAAAATTTTCTTACCTAAGGATAGAGTTTTCTTTCAATTATTCGAAGAAGTGGCAGAACATGTTTATGAAATGGGCATCAAATTAAAAGAAATGGTGAACGAGCCCGATGCGGATATAAGAGCCAATATTTTAGCGCAAATTGAAAACCTAGAACATAAAAATGACGACCTAACTCACTCTATATTTACCGAATTGGGTAGAAACTTTATTACTCCTTTTGATAGAGAAGATATTCACTATTTAGCATCTTCCTTAGATGATATCGCTGATTATATTTACGCTTCTGCTAAGAAGATTAATTTTTATAAAGTAAACCCTAATGATACGGGTATTCACAAACTTGCAGAATTGATTTTACAAGGTACACAAGAAACTAAAAAAGCGGTTTTAGGCTTACGCAATATGAAGAATATCAAAGAAATGACCGAGGCCATGATTAAAGTAAACAGTATAGAGAATCAGGCAGATGATATTTTTGATATGAGTATTGAAAAATTATTTGAACAAGAGAACGATTTTAAAGAAGTAATTAAGAAAAGAGAGATATACCAAGTGCTTGAAATTGCCACCGATAAAATTGAGGACGTATCTAATGTAATCGAATCTATCATTATCAAGTACGCTTAATTAATTCAAGATGACTTTACTAATTATCATTATAGCCCTTGCGCTAATATTTGACTATATCAATGGATTTCATGATGCGGCCAATTCTATTGCCACTGTCGTTTCCACCAAGGTGTTAACGCCGTTTCAAGCAGTTTTATGGGCAGCATTGTTTAACTCAGTAGCTTTTTGGATCTTTAAAGATCATGCCGTAGCCAACTCCATTAGCAAAACCGTGTATAAAGATTTCATTACTTTACCTGTAATTTTTTCGGGATTAATGGCTGCTATTTTTTGGAACTTACTTACCTGGTGGTATGGTATTCCTTCCTCTTCCTCTCATACATTGATTGGAGGTTTTGCGGGCGCAGCTATTGCGCACGCTTTAATGATTAAAGGAATGGACTTTTCTTGGGCTAAAGTGGTAGATAGCGATACAATTATAAAAACAGTTTTGTTTATTTTTCTGGCACCCATTATTGGAATTGTAATTTCTATATTTATAACAGTGGTCACTATTATGCGGAATATTTGGTGGCGATTGGCTATCATTGCCATTGCTACTGCAGGAACCGTTTTAATGTTTGATAAATTCGAGGATACGAAAATTAAAGAGAACGTTCAAAAGTTTTATAGCATTGATAAATATAAAAAGGAAATTACGAATATAAAAGAAGAGCTTTTAAAAAAACAAGGGGATACAAATTTGCTAGCTGCATTACATTTGAATGAAGGAAAACTAGAAAAGGCAACCATTCCCTATAACCAACTACTTCCTTACTTATCAGATTTTGATAATTCAAGTCCTAATAAAATTGCTACTATTGCCAAAGAAAGTGGTTGGTTAAAAAATGTAGCCGTTAGCAAACTAAAAGACGAAGTAAGAAATGCTAATGACTTTTTAGTACTAGAAGCTAAAGCACCAGAAAATCCAGCCGCTAAAGCAGAATATTCAATTGCAAAAGATAAAACAGAAGAATATAAGGCACCCTTAAAATTATATTTAGAAGGTACTATTACTTTAGATTCTGCATTAATTGCCATCAATAGTATTTATCCCATTACAGATAAAAATATTGATAAAGTAAAAACAAAAATTACCAAATTCAATATTGAAAAAACATTTGCAGGAGAAATTGATAAAGCAGATAATTCAATTATTGTTTATGGTATTATTGGTGCCGCTATTTTGTTTATGATAATTTACTTATATGTAGAGAAAATAAAAACACCTACCGCACATACCGTTGCCTATATGTTTAAAAAGTTACAGTTATTTAGCTCTGCTGCCTTTAGTATTGGACATGGTGGTAATGACGCGCAAAAAGTAATGGGTATAATTGGTGCAGCTTTAATTGCCAATGGAAGCATGCAAGATTTTAGTCAATTGCCTAGTTGGGTGCCAGTAGCTTGTTATTTAGCCATTGGTTTAGGTACGATGAGCGGAGGCTGGAAAATTGTTAAAACAATGGGTTCTAAAATTACCAAAGTAACGCCTTTAGAAGGGGTGGCTGCTGAAACAGCGGGTGCATTTACTTTATTCTTTACAGGTCAAATGGGAATACCCGTTTCTACAACACATACTATTACAGGTTCAATTATAGGGGTTGGGGCTACTAAACGTTTAAGCGCTGTAAGATGGGGCGTAACCACTAACCTTTTATGGGCTTGGGTATTGACCATTCCTGTAAGTGGTGTATTAGCAGCAATTACTTTTTACATTGTACATTACTTTATGAAATAATTAAATGAGTTATATAAAAAAAGCCCTCCGAGTAACGGGGGGCTTTTTTTATATACTTAATTATTAATGAAAATTATTTCGATTGTATGGCATGTATCTTGGTTTGTCTTCCATCGATATAATCAAAACGAGTTCCATTAAAAAATCCATTTTGCTCTAAAGCAACTTTTATAGGTTTATCCCAACCAATCAGGGTATGGGTTGCATTTAATTCAATGGAATAACATGTATTGGCCTTCATCGTATAATCTCCAGAACCAGGCACTCCATTTTGCATATCCCACATTCCAATAGTGGTGCCGGCTGCATGCCCATGAAAGCCAATAGGATGCGTATAAATACTTGGGTTGATTCCTGCTGCTTTTGCATTGGTTAAAGCTTGTTTTAAAATTTCATTCCCCGACTTCCCCAAAGCAAATTCATTGGTTAAAAAATCTTGTAATTTATTCGTTGTAGTAAAAGCAGCTTGCAAATTATCTGGTACTGTTTTTTCGTTAGGTAATAAAACATAGGCTTGTTCTTGTACATCAGAATTCAATCTTAAATAAGTAATCCCAAAATCAACATGTAAAAAATCACCTGGTCTTATCACTTTATCTTTTTCATTACTTACTCTTCTTTGAATTTCTATAGATGGATGAAACCAAGTGATAAGCCCTTTATCACTTAATTGTTGTCTAAACCACCAAACTAAATCCTGTGTAGTGGTAACATTAGGTTTAATGACTTTATTACTAAATCCTTCTTTTATAATAGCATGTGTTATTTTTAGTAAAGTGGGATATAGCTTCATTTCTTTTTCGGTCCTCGTTTCTAACCAACTCACGGCTAAGGGTTCTGCTGAAACAACCTTCGCTTGTTCTGTTGTATTTAAAGCATTCATCAACTCTAGGTATTCTGTATGATCTAAGCCATCGGCGTGTCCATAATCGGCCGAAGTATTAATCCCTATTTTACCTGGATTTAGTTTTCTTAATAAAGCTGTTAAGGCATCCCATTGATTAGGGTAGGCTGCCACATCCCAAGCTGCAGCTATTTCAGTACCTACAGCATATCTTGCAACTGCATATTTTTCAATCGTGTTTTTCTCTTTGTTTCTGTAAAACACAAGTATAGTTCGTCTTCGGGCTCCAAGCCATTCAGCAGGTAGCATCGTTTTAACAATAGGATCTTCATTGTATTCTCTTGTCATTAATACCCAACAATCCATGTTGGCACGATCCATTAAGGTGGGCAATAAATTATTAAAACGATCTGCCAATACTTCATTGATAATATTGGCTTGCTCTCGTACTGTTTTTACTTGTGCAGTGGCACTTACAAAAAAATGCAATGTTAGAATTAATAAGACTTTACGCATTAGGCTATTTTAAATTATGATAAAATAAGTTAATTGAAAAACCGAATACCTAAATTAACTACTAAATTTGCAATTATGTATTTTTTTAGAAAAATTTTTGCTGGTATTTTAATTTTGTGGAGTAATTGTGTATTTGGGCAAGATACGAGCTATACGAATTTAACCACCATCGTCGTTTCGGCTAATAAGCTTAGTGAAAAAAGAATTGAATCTCCAGTGGCCATTTCTGTTTTATCCCCTAAAATTATTAATGAAGCTAAGGCACAAAGAATAGATTACTTACTCAATAAAGTGAGTGGTGTATACATGCCTACCATTGGTAATGAACAACATATGATGGC
>CANHLZ010000055.1 GCA_947461595.1 Bacteroidota bacterium
ATTAAAGCGTATTGCTTAAAAACAAAAGAAAAAAATGTACCAATGCATGACGCTGTCATCAGTAAAACTGCTAGAGGCGGTTATATGGCAGGTGGTAATGATGGTAAAGGAAATAAAATGGCTGCTATCTTAAGCGAGACAAATGCCCTTAAGGCTATCGCTGATGGAGTTGCTAAAAAAGGATTCTAGTAAACCTGGTTTACTTTAGATTCTGAATAAAATTTCACTCTAATTTATCTTATTAAACCCTTTCCCGAGCAATCGGTGAAAGGGTTTTTTAGTTCGTCAAATAATTGAGATTTATTTTTCGAATTGCCGAACCTACAACTGGGTCGCAAACACCCCTTGCTTAATTTTTTCTAAAAGTGTAAAACACTGTTCCATATTTTTAATGTCTTTGATCACCAACACAAAGCTTCGGCCCACTTGTTTAAAATGCGCCTTGTTCATGGCCGTTTGCGCATACGCTAATAACTGTTTAAAAGTATTGCTCTCAAAATAAGGCGAGTCGGGTCTATTGATAAAAAAGCATCTTAAGGTTTCATCTTTTAAAGTCATTTTTTCAAAACCCAATGCAATGGCTATGCGTCTACAACGTATGGTAATGAATAAATCATTCACCGAATTAGGTATCGGACCAAATCGATCGGCCAATTCAATTTCCATCAAAGCCAACTCATCATCATTCTCTGTTTGATCCATTCTGGTATACAAAGAAAGTCGCTCTCCAATACTTTCCACATAACTATCTGGTATCATGATTTCTAAATCGGTGTCAATGGTGCAATCTTGTACAAAATCATCTTGTTTGCTAATTTCTTCTTCAAACAACTCTTTAAAATCAGAACGCTTTAATTCTCTTACCGCTTCCCCTAAAATTTTCTGATACATTTCAAAACCAATTTCTGCCATAAAACCACTTTGCTCCCCGCCTAATAAATTACCCGCCCCGCGTATGTCTAAATCGCGCATGGCAATCTGAAAGCCACTGCCCAACTCACTAAACTGCTCCAAGGTTTGTAATCTTTTTCTAGAATCATCTGGCAAAGTACTTATTGGTGGCGCCAACAAATAACAAAACGCTTTTTTATTGCTACGTCCTACTCTTCCTCTTAATTGGTGCAAATCGCTCAATCCAAATTGATGTGCATTGTTAACAATAATGGTATTCACATTTGGAATGTCTACCCCGCTTTCTACAATATTGGTACACACCAATACATCATACCTTCTCTCAATAAAATCCAATATTTTTTCTTCTAGTTGATGCCCTTCCAATTGACCATGTGCATACCCAATGCTGATGTCTGGGCACAAACGTTGAATGGTCGCACACATTTCAGCCAATCCTTGTACTCTGTTGTGAATGAAAAATACTTGACCGCCTCTTTCGGTTTCAAAATAGATGGCTTCTCTAATCACGTCTTCATCAAATACTTGAACTTCGGTATGGATAGGTTGTCTATTCGCTGGGGCGGTATTGATAATACTTAAATCACGCGCACCCATTAAACTAAAATGTAAAGTGCGTGGTATAGGTGTTGCCGTTAAGGTTAAACAATCCACATTGGTTCTTAGCGTTTTTAATTTTTCTTTATGCCCTACACCAAATTTTTGTTCTTCATCTATCACCATTAACCCAAGATCTTTAAATAGGACTTCTTTGCCTAAAATACCATGGGTACCCACCAATATATCAATCTTGCCTTCTTTTACTTTTTCTATGGTTTCTTTTTTTTGCGCAGCGGATTTAAAACGATTTAAAAAATCGATAGTCACTGGAAAATCTTTTAAACGATCACTAAAAGTTTTAAAATGCTGAAACGCTAAAATGGTAGTAGGCACCAAAACAGCCACCTGCTTTCCATCTATTGCCGCCTTGAAAGCCGCCCGCACAGCCACTTCTGTCTTTCCAAAGCCCACATCTCCACAAACCAATCTATCCATAGGCGCTGGTGCTTCCATGTCTTTTTTTACATCGGCAATGGCTTTGGCTTGATCCAATGTTTCTTCATAAATGAAAGACGCCTCTAATTCATGCAACATATAATTGTCCGGAGAAAATGCAAATCCAATTTGTGCTTTTCTTTGTGCATATAATTTTATTAAATCAAAGGCGATGGACTTGACCTTGGCTTTTGTTTTGTCTTTTAGTTTTACCCAAACATCGGACCCTAATTTATTTACTTTAGGGGGCGTCCCTTCCTTTCCTGTGTATTTTGATATCTTATGTAGTGAGTTAATATTCACATACAAAATGTCGCTGTCCTTATAAATAATTCTTACCGCTTCCTGCCAACGTCCATTGACTTCAATTTTTTGTAAACCACTGTATACGCCCACTCCATGGTCGATATGGGTTACGTAATCACCAGGAAGCAAATCCCGTAAAGTTCTTAAGGTAATGGCTTTGCTTTTACTATAGGCCTGCTTAACTTTGTATTTATGGTACCTTTGAAAAATTTGGTGATCGGTATAACAAACAATTTTATGATCATGATCTATAAATCCTTCATGAATATTTTTTACAATGGGCGTAAATTGTATTTCTGTTTTTAAGTCGGTAAAAATGGCATGCAAGCGTTCCAACTGCTTGGCCTGTTCTGCAAAAATAAATAACGCGTATCCTTTTTTTTCTAATCCTTGCAAATTTTCAATCAACATTTCAAACTTTCTATTAAAAGAAGGTTGCACCTGTGTATTAAATTCTATTTTTTCCTGAGTCAATTGGGGATGAAAGCCCCATTCTAATATAGATTTTGTTTCTAATTGTTGTTGAGTTTCATTCACCCTAACGAAATCCGCTAATTCACTGTGTCTTTTATGCGCATCCTGATCGTCTAGCTTATTGGCGCTCGCATGGTGCTCAATAAAATCAGTTAATGCTTCAAATTGATCTTGCCCTCTTTGAGCTATTACATTCCAATCTTTTAACCAAATCAAGGTATCATTAGGCATAAAAGTCAATAACGGAATTTTTTGCGTATCCTCAAACTGCGTGGTTACATTGGGAATGATATTTACCTGCAACAATTTTCTTTCGCTTAATTGTGTGGCTGGATCAAATAACCTGATACTATCAACTTCTTCTCCAAACAATTCTATACGATAAGGTTGTTCATTGCCAAAAGAATAAATATCAAAAATGCCCCCTCTTAAAGCAAATTGCCCAGGCTCATATACAAAGTCCGTGCGCTGAAAACCATAATTAATAAGACTTTGCATTAATTCATCTAAACCAATACTATCATTAGTTTTTATTTGAATCATGTTTTGTTGCAAAGTGTTGGGCATGATCACTTTTTCAAACAATGCTTCCGGATAGGTAACAATTATTTTTTTATTGCCGCCCAAAGAAATTTTAGTCAAGGCTTCGGTTCGAAGCATCACATGGGATGGATTTAATAAGCTAAAATTTTGCGGCGTTTTATACGAGGAGGGGAAATAAAATAAATCCAACGCCTCCGTTACACTTTCGATAGAATTAAAAAAATAAGCCGCTTCTTCTGCATCATTTAAAACAATAACATGATTATAATAATCTGTTTTAGCATTGGTAAAAATAGTTTGTAAAGCAAAGGCCGCAGCTGATCCATTTAAATTTTGTAAAAAAACTTGATAAGGCTTATTTTCCAACTTGGACATAGCTAACCTGTCCACCAAATTATTTAGGAGGGGGGAATTGTGAAAACGTTCAAACAAAGATTGCTCATTCATACATCAACAAGGCAAAGATACACGCTGTATTTAATAATTTGCTTTTTGATTTACGGTGATGTTCAATAGGGTTGTCTTATAGGGTTCTATATTAAAATAAGCTACTCCATCTAGACCAGAAAAATAAGGTATAAAAAAACCATTTTCAGAACCCACTACAACACTATATTGACCTGGTTTCAAGGAAAGGTGATATCGGCCATCGCTATTGGATAAAACCGAATCTATAAGGGTTCCGTTTATTTTATTGCAAAATGCTCCAGTTTGATTTTCTAATTGCGCTAGATGTAGAGGTTGAAAAATATAAATTGTAGCTAAAAGCGGCCTCCCCTTGTAAGACGACTTCCCTTTACTAGGCATGGCATTACCTAACAACTCCATTACTTGGCCTTCCAAGCTTGAAATGTTTTGATTTTGAAAACTAGGCTGCTGCCCAACACAAGCCAGTTGACTAAGCTCTAATATAATAATCAAAAATATGCTTAAACAGAAATTCATCCTGTAGTAGATTTGCTTAAAATTACATGAATAAATTCTTAATTATCCCATTATCCATCAGGTTTTTATAGTTGTTATATAAAAAATATGAGGAATTCATTGTAATTTTATAAGGCCTAATTTCAGGTGGATCAATCGATGTACTCTAAATGAAAAAATCAGTCTTATTTAGCTTTTTTTTACTTTCCATTTGCATGGCTTCACTGGCACAAAATGAGACAAAAAAACTTATACTAATTCATTCTGCTAAAATATTAGAACAAGAATCTAGAGCCACTTACTCCGCAGCCATAATAAAATCGAAAGAAAAAG
Organism: Bacteroidota bacterium; assembly: GCA_947461595.1. Lineage (GTDB taxonomy): Bacteria > Bacteroidota > Bacteroidia > Chitinophagales > Chitinophagaceae > Sediminibacterium. The sequence continues at coordinate 4,528 of CANHLZ010000055.1, forward strand.
GTTGGCCTATTTTTTATAAATCAAAAAATAATTCAAGAGCAAGTTTAGTGGGAATAGACGAATTTGGTCAACCAAAATACTTGGTAGGTTTTTCAGACCCTGTTCACGCAGCCACCATCAATACCAATCTCATTTGGCCGGGTGGTATAACAGGATTCAATTTAAATGGAAGCAATGATAGCCTTACTAATAAATTAGGCATATGGGATGAGGGAAAGTCAAGAATAACCCATCAAGAAATAGTTGGAAGAGTTACGCACAAAGACAACGCTACCAATATTATAGACCATAGCACGCACACACTTGGCATTATGATAAATAGTGGCGTAAATCCAATGGCTAAAGGGATGTCTTACGGTTTAAAAGGAGCGTATGCTTATGATTGGAATAATGACGGTTCCGAAATGGCCGCTGCGGCAGCTAGTGGAATGCTTATTTCGAATCATTCTTATGGAATAATTTGCGGATGGGACTATAACTATGATTCAACACGTTGGGAATACAATGGCAGATGGAATGAAAATGAAGATTACAATTTTGGAAGGTACGATATAGATGCCCAAACATTTGATTCAATTGCTTACAATGCCCCCTATTATTTAATTGTCAAATCAGCAGGAAATAGTCGATCTGACAATGGCCCTGCTATTGGAAAAAATTACTGGAGAAGAGATCAAAATGGGAAATGGTACGATGCTGGAAATAGACCAGATAGCTTAAGTAGTAATAATTCATATGGCATTATTCCCACTGATGCCAATGCAAAAAATTTATTAACAATTGGAGCTGCTTCAGGAATTCCATCTGGTTATTCAAAAAAAGAAGATGTGATTTCGCCTCCTTTTAGTAGTTGGGGGCCAACTGACGATGGCAGAATAAAACCCGATCTCGTAGCAGATGGCGTAGATGTTTATTCTGCTATTGCCACCAATGATTCTAGCTATGCTTACTGGAATGGCACTTCTATGTCTTCTCCGAATGCGGCTGGTTCTTTATTGCTTTTACAAGAATTAAGTCAACAGCTTACTCCTAAAAAATTCATACGTGCTGCTACTTTAAAAGCCTTAGCCATCCATGGTGCCAACGAAGCTGGTCCTTATGCTGGACCCGATTATCAATTTGGCTGGGGATTATTAAATATGAGTGAAGCAGCTTCTGTATTAAGCAATGCGCTTAGTTCAAAAAATAGTAGTTCAAGCGTTGACTTAGTGTATGAAAAAACTTTACAAAATAAACAAACTGATACGTTTACTATTATAGCCGCCGGAATTAAACCAGTCAAAGCCACCTTGGTTTGGACAGATGTAAAAGCAGCTATACAAAATAAATTTAATGACACCACATCAAGACTGGTCAACGATTTAGATTTAAAAATTAGTACTGCAACAAGTAATTTTTTACCCTGGACTTTGAATCCTAGCAAACCAGATAACCCTGCAGTAAAAGCCAATAACAGATTAGACAATGTTGAGAAAATAGAATTGGATACTACTTTTGTAGGCAAAACCTATACGATTACTGTAACCAATAAAGCCAATTTAGATCGGGGCAAACAAGATTATTCATTAATCATAAGTGGTGCTGGTGGAAATACCTACTGTACTTCTTCTGCAACTTCTAGCGCAGGAACTAAGATAGATAGCACAAGCATCAATAATATACAATTCAGCAATACTAGTAACAGTCAATACATTGACAATAGTAAATACAATATTTTTGGAGAGGTTAATGGTAGTTTAATCATCTACTTAAAATTAGGCAGCAGCGATACAACTAACGCTACTCGATTTGTAAAAGTATTTATTGATTACAATAATAATGGAATATTTGAAGACACAGAAACTGCTGCCACCAGTACTGCATTATTAAATGGAGTATATAAAACAAGCATTTTATTGTCCTCCACTTTGCATATTGGCTCCATAACCAAATTGAGAATAGTAGTAATGGAAACAGACAATAGCAGCAAGGTAAAAGCCTGCGACGCCTATGCTATTGGCGAAACACAAGATTATACATTAAAAATTACAAAACCCTCTACAGATGTAAGTATTACCGAATTAATAAATCCAAATGGAAGCATTTGCAACAAAGCCATTCAATATGTTACTGTTAAAATAGTTAATAACGGTTCCACTGCACAATCCAACCTACCACTTAACTTAGTGGTAAAAGAAGGAACTACTACCCTATTAGATATTAGCGAGATTTTTAATGGCAAACTTAATGGTTATGATAATATGAATTATACTTTTCAGAAACCAATGAGCATAGAGGCCAACAAAACCTATACCATTACCGCCACTGTAAATATTACGAATGATCAACAAAAAAATAATGATAAATTAACTAATTCATTCCTTAGCGCCTCGGCAGTGGCTCCCCCTGCTGGAGTTGCCAATATTTGTAGTGGCCTAGTTCGCCTTTCTGTAAGTAATCCCAATAGTTCTAAAACTTATTTATGGTATGATAGTTCAAGTCTTATCAATCCAGTGGGAGTGGGTTCTAAAGTCACATTAACCAATGCTAAAAATCAACTTTATTTAACACAAGGCTACCAAAATTTCATAGGTCCATCTACTAATACAAGCCTAGCAAATACTGGAAGCTACAATGTTTTTGGAGGTAATTTTTTAAAAATAAATGCTACCGCTCCAATGACTTTAGAAACCACCAAATTCTATACTGGCTACCCAGGTAAAATTGAAGTGGTATTAGGAACACTTGCATCCATCAACGACTCAAGCTATAGATACTACGAAGTACAAAAAACTATTTTAAATGTTGGCGCCAGCAGCCCCATTCCCGAAAAATCAAAATACGATGCTGCCACAAAAAGATTTACAGCCACTCCCTATGTTAGTGGTGATAGTGGTAAAATATATGCCTTAAATTTAAATATACCGGCAGCAGGTGAATATATTTTAATAGTTAATTGCGATACTTCCTCTAGCGAGTCCAACCCAACAATATTCAGAAACAATGCATTAACCAATATCACCTATCCAATTGGTCCCAATAAAATATTTAGCATCACTGGGAATAATATTCAACCAGCTTCGGGCGACTATCAAGGCTACTATTACTATTTTTACAACACCCAAATTAGCACGAATAATTGTGTAAGTCCTGCAACAATTGTACCAGTTCAAACCGCTGCTTCTCCTACCATCACTATCAAAAGAGATAGTTTAATTTCAAGTGCCGCAAGTACTTATCAATGGTATTTAAATAGTAATGTTATTCCAGGTGCTACCAATCAACTTTATAAAGTAACTTCGAATGGACTTTACAAAGTAGCAGTTACCGAAGGAGATTGCCAAACTTTATCCACTGATACCCTCATGTTGGTAAGAGACGTAAATGGTAATGTAATTACAGATATTATAGAAAGTAATACAAAAGAAATAAATTTGAAAATTAGTTCCAATGACAATATAGAAAACCTCATCAAAGGAAATTCATTTAATATACAATTTAACAAAATTCAAACTCAAGGCATAGCTCTTGAAATAGTCAATTCATTGGGAAATAAAGTTTTCCAAATAGAAAGTTTAAGCAATCAGCCAACCCCTCAACATATCACAACAGGAAACTTAACAACTGGAATTTATTTTGTAAAAGTATACGCCAATAAAAAAGTATACGTTCAAAGGGTTTTTATAACTAATAATTAAAACTAATCATTATGGCACTAGAATGGATGGAAGGTAATTTGACAAAAATTGTTGACGAAACCTCCAATACGAAAAGATTTTATTTTGAAATTCCAAGTCTTGAAAAATTTGACTTTATACCTGGGCAATTTGTAACAATGGATTTGCCAATACACGAACAAAAAAACAAACGATGGAGAAGCTATTCTATTGCCTCTGCACCCGATGGTACCAACACTTTTGAATTGGTGATTGTTTTATTAGAGGGCGGACTAGGAACTACTTATTTATTCAATGAAGCCAAAGTGGGCACCAAAGTGACTCTAAGAGGTCCTCAAGGTGTATTTGTGCTTCCTAAAAACTTTGAACACGATGTCTATTTTATTTGTACAGGAACAGGTATCGCCCCTTTCAGATCTATGATTCGTTATATTCATGAACATAAAATAGCACACAATAATATTCATTTAATTTTTGGATGTAGAAAATTTGAAGATGGGCTATACATAGATGAACTAAAAGAATTAGAAGCTAATGAGCCTGGGTTTCACTTTCATCCCTGCTATTCTAGAGAAACAGAAGTACCCACTGGTTCACACAAAGGATACGTTCACCCAGTATACCAAGAATTGTTAAAAGAGAATAAAGAAACGGCGCATGTATGGCTATGCGGTTGGAAAGCCATGATTGATGACGCTCGTAAAAATATGACCGAGCTGGGCCTTGATAAAAAACAAGTACATTTTGAATCGTTTGGTTAATTTATTTTTGATTTCTACTAGCTGAATTAAATAAGCCCCGAGTTTTTGCTCGGGGCTTATTTAGTATTACAACAAATTGCTTCTAGATTCAAAATACGAATTTTTCGACTCGCTCAAAACACTCGCTCAAAATTGTATTTCTGAATTCATCAGCAACTCTTCAAAAATACTAGAGCATGCTAAGCAATATGCGCTAGTACCAATTCTTTTATTTTAGCTAAAGCAATACGTTCTTGCAACATACTATCGCGGTAACGTATAGTGACTGTACCGTCTTCTTTGGTTTGATGATCAATGGTTACGCAAAACGGCGTTCCAATAGCGTCTTGACGACGGTATCTTTTTCCTATAGCATCTTTTTCTTCGTAAAAGCAATGAAATGATTTCTTACAATCATCCATTAATTCTTTAGCCAATTCTGGCAAACCGTCTTTCTTAGTTAATGGAAGTATGGCTAATTTATTAGGAGCTACTTTCGCTGGTAAATGCAAGACCACTCTTGAATCGGCGGTTCCATCTTCCTTATTGATTGTCTCTTCTTCATAAGCATTAGCCAATAACAATAAAAACATTCTATCCAAGCCAATAGAGGTCTCAATCACATAAGGAACATAATGTTGATTGATTTCCGTATCAAAATACTGCATCTTCTTTTTACTAAATTCCTGATGACGCGTCAAATCAAAATCGGTTCTAGAATGTATTCCTTCTACTTCTTTAAATCCAAAGGGGAACTCATATTCAATATCTAAAGCCGCATCGGCATAGTGCGCTAATTTAATATGGTCATGAAAACGATACTTTTCAGGAGCAATACCCAAGCTTAAATGCCATTGCATACGCTCGTTTTTCCAATGCTCATACCACTCTTTCTGCGTGCCTGGCTTAATGAAAAATTGCATTTCCATTTGCTCAAACTCACGCATTCTAAATATAAATTGACGCGCTACAATTTCATTTCTAAATGCTTTCCCTGTTTGTGCAATTCCAAAAGGAATTTTCATTCTGGCTGTTTTTTGCACATTTAAAAAATTCACAAAAATACCTTGCGCAGTTTCTGGTCTTAGATATATAGTGCTGGCTTCTTCTGCCACAGCGCCAATTTCAGTAGAGAACATTAAATTAAACTGTCTTATTTCGGTCCAATTACTAGTACCACTAACGCTACAACTAATCTTATTTTCTTCAATTAATTTTTTCAAACCTTCAAAATCTTCCTTCGCTAATAAAGCCTCCATATCGGCGAGCAATTTATCGGCAGCTGCATTATTCCCTTTCGCTATTAAAGCATCCGCATGACCTTCTATTAGATGATCCACTCGATATCTTTTTTTACTTTCCTTATTATCAATCAAGGGATCGCTAAAACTATCTACGTGTCCACTCGCTTTCCAAGTAGTAGGATGCATAAATATAGCGGCATCAATACCCACAATATTTTCATGCATTTGGGTCATACTATTCCACCAATAATCTCTAATATTTTTTTTCAATTGTGCACCATAAGGGCCGTAATCATATACCGCGCTTAATCCGTCATAAATTTCACTACTAGGAAATACAAACCCATATTCCTTAGCGTGGGAAATAATTGCTTGTAATGTGTTATCTGTTTGTACCTTACTCATAGGTTGCAAATATACTGCGAGATTGTATTATCGCTGTAATTTTTCATTATTTTGATGCCTAGAAGCATCCCTAATGGTTTTCTTTTGAATATTTTTCTCTAAAGCGGTGGCTAAATCAATACCCGTTTGGTTGGCTAGGCAAATCAACACAAAAAGCACATCAGCCATTTCATCGGCTAATAAAACCTCCTCTTCTTTATTTTTAAAAGATTGGTCGCCAAACTTACGTACCATTATTCTGGATAGCTCCCCTACTTCTTCCATTAAAATACCCAAATTAGTGAGCTCGCTAAAATATTTTACACCTACCGTTTTTATCCACTGATCTACATTTTCCTGCGCTTGATGGATGGTTATTTCATTGGCCATATTACTATGTATTTTTTATTGAATGATAACAAAATCAAAAATAAAGCCTCTTTTCAATTATTGATTTATATTTTTTACACTTTGATTATTCTTTATTTTTTGAATCTAGGATGATCGTTACTGGACCATTATTGATTAGGCCCACTTGCATATCCGCACCAAACTTACCAGTTTGAATAGGGGCGCCCATTTCGATAGTTAACTGTTGAATCATGGCTTCATACAATGGTATGGAAATCTCCTGCTTTGCCGCTGCCATATAAGAAGGTCTATTCCCTTTTTTGGTACTGGCATGTAAAGTAAACTGGCTCACTAATAATATATTCCCGCCTACCTCTTTTACACTTAGATTCATCACCCCTGAAGCATCATCAAAAATGCGCATGTTGACTATCTTATTGGAAAGCCATATTAAGTCCTCCTGCGTATCGGCCGTTTCGATACCCAATAGCACCATTAAGCCCGTTTTAATAGCACCCGATACTTCGCCCTCTATTATTACACTTGCCTCCTTTACTCTTTGTATAACCGCTTTCATAGTATTACCAATTTCAGCATGAAGATAAACAAAACTATTTTCACTAATTTAGCTGTAATTTCAATGCCTTGAGTAGTATAAAAAAATTAGCCAGTCAAACCGCATGGTACGGAC
>CANHLZ010000056.1 GCA_947461595.1 Bacteroidota bacterium
AACTTACTTCCTGGTATTCCATGTAAGGACAGTACAGATAATGAATTAATAACTTGGATGCAAGTAGTGAATGAAGCTTATGCTGGCTCAAAATTAGACCTGGTATTGAAAGGGGACAATTTAGCTAAGTATCCAGCTTTTAAAAATGTACTTGTCGCGTTTAAGAAAAACAATATTCAAAGATTTCAAATGATTACCAATCCTGAAAATGCACCAGTAGGTTCAGAGTTGTATAAGAAATCAATGAGTGGAGAAAAACAGGAAAACTAAATTATAAACTAATTAAAAGCTATTTACTATGGCAGAATTAGATACCTCGGGTGGTGGCCATAAGAAAGGACCAGGGGTCAAAAAAGGAAAGAAGCTATCAACGCGTGTCGATTTGACACCGATGGTGGACTTAGGTTTTCTTTTGATTACCTTTTTCATCTTTACTACTACGATGAGTCAACCTACAGCAATGAAGTTGATTTTGCCTGATGATAAAGTGAAACCTGAAGAGCAAAATAAAGCAAAAGAATCAGGCGCTTTAACCATCTTAATGGGTGCAGATAATCATATATATTATTACGAAGGGCAATTAAAGCCAGACGCTTCCAATTTTTTGTCTGCTTCTTATAATGGAGAAAATTCCATTCGTGATATCATTTTGAAAAAGAAAGAGTATGTAAGAAGTATCGCACAAGATCCAACCAATCCTGAAAAGGATTTAGTTATCGTGATTAAGCCAAGTTCAAATTGTACTTACAAAAACGTAATTGATATTTTAGATGAGATGTCAATAAATGTTGTAAAAAAATATGCACTAGTAGATATTTTTGACATTGAAGAACAATTGGTTAAAAAATCTGATGAGAACGCAAAATCTTCTAGCAATTAAAAGCATTAAAAAATGGACATAAACAAAATATTAAACGCTGATATTCTAGACCTCATTTTTGAGGGAAGGTTCAAGGAATATGGCGCTTATGAATTAAGAAAAACCTACAATGATCGTCTTAAGAAGGCGTTGATTGGAATGGTAACTGTCACCGTTCTATTGGCTGGTGCTGCAATTTGGTCTAATAGCGCTAATAAATCAAAAACTGAAATCATAGTGACGGATGTTTCTTTAACAGATGTTACTCAAGAGAAAAAACCACCACCTCCACCACCACCACCACCACCTAAAGTGGAACCACCAAAAGTGGAAATGGCAAAATTTACACCTCCTAAAATTGTAAAAGACGAGGAAGTGAAAAAAGAGGATGAGGTAAAAGAAGTTGAAAAGCTAGAAGACGTAAAAATTGGAGCTACCGATCAGAAAGGTATTAAAGACGATGGTTTAGTTGCACCAACTGAATCAGCAGTAGCACCTCCTGCAGAAGAAGAAACTGATAAAATATTTACTGTGGTACAAATACCAGCCGAGTTCCCAGGGGGCACACAAGGTTGGATTCGTTACCTAGAAAGAACTTTAAACAGAGACTTGCCTGTAGAAAATGGAGCTCCTGCTGGAAAATATTCAGTAGTGGTATCTTTCATCGTATCTAGAGATGGTTCTATTAGTGATGTAAAAGCAGAGAACGATCCTGGATATGGCACTAAAGACGAAGCGGTTCGTGTAATTACAAGAGGTCCAAAGTGGAAGCCCGCAGTTCAAAACGGTCGTAATGTAATTTATCGTCACCGTCAAGCAATTGTATTCGTAGTTTCTGAAGATTAGTTGTAAAACTTTCTTTAAACATATTAAATTCCTCTCTCGACTGTTCGGGGGAGGAATTTTGGTTTTAAATGGATACTCTAATTAAATACTTCATAAAGTTTACCTTTGTACTATGCGCGAAAATTTAAGCTCCTGGAACGATACCATCGTGGCCTTAGCCACCCCGCCTGGCTTGGGAGCTATTGCAGTCATTCGTTTAAGTGGACCAGCTTCAATTTCAATGATTAGTAATGTTTTTTCAAGACAAGGGTTAAATAGTAAAGCTTCACATACCGTTCATTTTGGAAAAATTATTAATGGCAAAGAAGTTTTAGATGAAGTGGTAGTTACTATATACAAAGCTCCAAAATCCTATACTGGTGAAGAAGTGGTGGAGATCTCCTGTCATGGTTCACCCTTCATACAAGATTCAATTTTACAATTGCTACAGGCCAATGGAGCAAGATTGGCTAAGCCAGGAGAATTTACACAACGTGCTTTTTTAAATGGCAAATTAGATTTAACCCAAGCGGAAGCAGTAGCGGATTTAATTGCCAGTAATACGGAAGCGGCACGTAAAACGGCTTTGTATAATTTAAAAGGAGGGTTTTCTTCCGACTTGCAAGTGATGCGCGAGAAGCTGATCAAATTTTCTGCATTAATAGAATTGGAATTAGATTTTTCACAAGAAGATGTTGCTTTTGCGAATAAAAAATCATTGGAGCTCCTAGTACATGAATTGCAAGAAAAAACAACTGCATTATTGCTCTCTTTTCAATTAGGCAATGTAATAAAGCATGGAGTTCAAGTGGCTATAGTAGGCAAGCCCAATGCAGGCAAATCCACACTATTAAATACATTGTTAAATGAAAATAGGGCTTTGGTGAGTGAAATACCAGGCACCACGCGTGATACAGTGGAAGAATATTTGAATATACAAGGTGTGATGTATAAGTTAATTGACACTGCAGGCATCAGGCATTCCACTGAAGATAGTATCGAACAAATGGGTATTGAAAAAAGCAAAGAAAAAATTCAAGCAGCGGATATTGTCATTGCTTTATTTGATGCGAGTGCCACAACGGCTGCACAAATAAAGCAGTGGAATCAGGAATTGCTGGGAGCACACAAGCTTATTTTTGTAGGCAATAAAATGGATATTGCTATAGACGCTTCCCTTGAAAAAGACCCTGAATTAAAAGGCATTATTTTTATTGCGGCCAAAGACAAAAAAAATATTTTAGCTCTTGAAAATGCATTGCATCAAAAAGCAGTGGGGGATGGGCTTAATAAAGAAGGCACTATTGTCACCAATGCAAGACATGTGGCTTCACTCAAAAGATTATTGTTTGCACTCAATGATATAGATAGCGGCCTAGTGAATAATGTTACGGGCGACTTACTCGCCATCGATATCAATCATGCATTACATTATTTAGGCACCATCACTGGACAAATTACCAATGAAGATCAATTAGATTTTATCTTTTCTAAGTTCTGTATTGGAAAGTAAATGGGTTAAATAATATTTACAAAGAAAGGTGGGTATAGTCTTCGATAAAAAATAAAATATTATCAAAGTCGGCAAATTCACTTTCTTGATGTAGTCCTTTTATTACTATTGTTTTCATTCCGGCTTTTTGCGCACATAAGACGCCTTTAGGGGTATCTTCAAAAACAATGCAGTCCGCTGGCGCTACCCCAAGTAGTTCAGCGCATTTTAAAAAAGTTTCTGGATGAGGCTTACTAATAGAAACATCGTCGGCACTTACAATGGCATCGAAGTATTTTCTAGTAGCTGTATTGTCAATGACAAAATCAATATTTAATTGAATCGCAGCCGATCCAATACCCATTTTAATATTATGTTCAAAAGCGTCTTTGATAAAAAGCTCAAGTCCGGGAATCAGTACTAAATGAGGTTTAAATTCTACTCGATATAAGGCTTCCTTATTAGCACCTATAGATAATTTCTCTTGCATGGAAAATTTGCCTGGAAAAACTCTTTCCAATAGCTCGTCATTTTTCCCATAACATTGGTGTTTAACTTCTTCTACACTTAATGCACTACCCAATGCGGTTAATTGTCGGTGCCATGCACCAATATGATAGGGCATGTCATTCACCATGGTCCCATTTAAATCAAAAATAAAAGCTTTTGCTTGCTTTAACATATCAAACATTATTAATTGTTAATTCATATTTTACATAGAACCGCCTTCTATAAATTTGGCTTCTACCGTTAATTCATTAACTGGTCTCCCAGTTTGCATATGGGCCATCATTTGAAGGAAGGCCAATTTTCCTAACTCAAAGCCACTGGTTTCCACATAGCTAATGACCGGATAATATAAATTGGGAATAAATCCATTGCTAATACTAATCACTCCCACTTCGGCGGGTACTTTTATTTGCAATGCTTGAATGGCTTTCATGACGCCAATTAATATCTCATCGGTCATGCAAAAAACAGTATCAATCTTTGCTGTTTTGTTATAATTATTTTTGAAAATTTCTGAGGCCTCATTGGAGCTAGTGGCATTTATATAATAAACTTTTGTTTTAGGAGAGAAGTCCTTCATGAAATTTTGGAAAGAAGTTTTTCTGTTTTGGCTTATGGAAAGTGCAGGATCACCAAAAATGGCCAATACTTTTTTTGCATTTCGTTTGATGATATTTTCGGCTGCAATTACACCGCAGCGTTCATCTGCCATCCTAACTTTTGTAAAGGAATTGTCCTTGGGAACTATATCAAAAAAGACAACAGGAATCTCATGTTCATTCATTTTATGATATACGTCTAGGTTTTCGGCACTGGCTGATAAGCAAGCAAATAAGCCAGAAACTCTATTTTGTCTAAAAATTTTTAAGTTGTTTAATTCATTTTCAGCGTTGTGGCTAGATTGTAGAATCATTAAGGCATATCCATTTTTACGACTTTCTTCTTCTACCGCTGCAATAAAGCTATCATAGAATAAATTTGCAATGGCTGGAACAATGACACCAAATATTTTACTATTCTGCATTCTCAATTGAATGGCATAAGCATTGGGTTCGTAATCTAAGCTTTGCGCCAAGGCTTGTACTTTAGCTTTTGTTTTTGTAGAAATATCTGGATGATCTTTTAAGGCTCTAGATACTGTAGAGATGCTTAATTGCAATTGTTGTGCTAATAATTTGAGGGTGGTATTGGTCATGCATTCATTGAATTAAAAGGTTAAATTAAGATTTATCTACCGCATTATTATCGCAAATTTACCGCAAATTATATACAAACGATTGTAATTACATGAAATAATAAGCAATTTTGATAAAATTTTAGGCTTAAATATTGAATATTTATAGGGATAAAACACCCTTATCATATTGATTTTCAATTACATATATTTTATAAAAAGGCGATATGATGTTATTAATTATTCTTTTAAGAAAAAATAGTTAACAAAAAAGTAACAACTGACTCAATTTTCTAATTAATTTACGTGTTATAACATTGTTAAAATGCAAAAATTTCTTAAATTTTAAACTTAAAACACATGAAAATTTTAAAGTTTGTAAGGCCAATCATGGTTGCCTTACTTTCACTTTTCTTCGTCTTTTCAGTACAAGCACAATCAAAAGCTGTTACTGGTAAGGTAGTTGATGCCAAAGATGGTTCAGCTATTCCTGGAATTACAGTAACTGCGGTTACTGCAAGTGGTAAAAAAGTTACAGCGGTAACTTCTAATGATGGTACTTACAAAGTAGCCTCTGCTGAAGTTATTTCAAGACTAGTTGTTTCTGGAGTAGGATTTGAACAACAAGATCTTGCTGTAGGTAGAAACGCTTCATTGAATGTTTCATTGACTTCTACTGTTTCTAGCTTAGGCGACGTTGTCGTTGTAGGTTATGGTACACAAAAGAAGAAAGAAATCACAAGTGCTATTACTCGTATTAGCGCTGAAGAATTCAACAAAGGAAATATCAATAACGTTGCACAATTATTGCAAGGTAAAGTGGCTGGTCTTTCTATCGCTCGTCCAGGTGGTAACCCTAACGAAGGGTTCTCTATCAGATTGAGAGGTCTTTCTACCATTGGAGCAAACACTTCACCTTTGGTGGTGGTTGACGGAGTGGTAGGGGCAGATTTAAACTCTATCGATCCAGCTGACATTAAAAGTGTCGATGTATTGAAAGATGGATCTGCTGCAGCTATCTATGGTACGCGTGGATCTGCAGGGGTAATCATTGTTACTACTAAGAATGGTTTAAGAGGTGGTACATCTTCTTTTAATTATTCTTCTCAAGCAACTGTGGAAAGTCCTGTGAAATTTACAGAACATATGGACGCTGCTCAATACGGTGCTTTACTTAAAAAATTAGGTACTGGTAATAATTTAGGATCAAGTACAGATTGGAATAAAGCAATTACTAGAAATGCAATTACGCATGTTCATAATTTATCTTTCTCTGGTGGTACCGATAAAACTACTTTTGATGTTTCTATGAACTATAGAAATGCAGAAGGTATTGCTATCCAAACTGGCTTCCAACAATTAAATGGTAGAGTTAATTTAACGCACAGAGCATTAAACGATAAGTTGGTATTTAACGTTCAACTGACTTCTACTTCTAAAGAAGCTGATCTTGGATTTAGCAATGCATTTGAATATGCTACTATCTACAACCCAACAGCACCTATTTATTCTAAAGATCCAATGTATGATCTAGCAAAAGGCGGATATTTTGAGCAAAATGCAACAGAGTATTCAAACCCTTATGCGATGTTGATGCAGAATACAAATCATCAAACTTCAAGAAAAATAAATTTTGCAGGTTCGGTGGAATATGAAATAGCTAAAGGATTAAAAGTATTAACAAGATATGCTCAGTCTACTAATAATTCTGACATCAATGCTTACTCTCCAAGTAATGCATTTATTGACCGTGGTTTCTATACTGGTGCAACTGGTTTAGGAAGACATGGTTATGGTTGGAAGCAAGCTGACAAATCAGTTTCTAGCTTATATGAAAACACTTTAACTTATGCAACTAAAATAAGTAAGTTAGATGTGAATGCAGTAGGTGGTTATTCTTACCAAGAATTTACCAACCAAGGACTTAGCGTGGGTGGCGGTAACTTTGTTACTGACTTAGCTAAAGAGTCTATCGGAGCTGCTCAGGATTTTCAAAATGGATTAGGTAGTTTAGGTAGTTATAAGAACGGTAGTAAATTAGTAGCGTTCTTTGGACGTGTAAATTTAAACTGGGATAACTTCGCTTACTTGTCTGCTTCAGTTAGACAAGAAGGATCTACACAATTTGGAGACAATAACAAGTGGGGAATTTTCCCTGCGGTAAGTGGTGGTGTGGATTTAAAGAAAATCTTAAATATTGGTGTATTTGATGCATTGAAATTAAGAACAAGTTATGGTGTAACTGGATCACTTCCTCCTCAAACAGGTTTGGCTCAATTAACTTTTGCAGGTTCAGGTAACTATTTAATTGATGGTAACTGGATTACTACTTATGGTCCAAACCAAAATTCAAACCCAGATTTGAAATGGGAGAAAAAATCAGAGATTGACTTTGGTGCTGACTTTGCTTTGTTAAACAATCGTTTAACAGGTACTATTGATTATTACCAAAGAACAACTACTGATTTGATCTTTAATGTAACTGTTCCTTCTCCTCCAGCTTTATATAACAGAGCTTGGAAAAACATAGGAGATTTAGAAGCAAAAGGTTTTGAGGCAGCTTTAAACTATAAAGTAATTACTGATGGTAAATTAACATGGAACACAGGTGTTAACTACTCAACTAATAAAGTTACTTTAACTAGATTAGATAAATCTGCAGGTTCTTATATTGGTGAAACTAACCTAGGTTCTCCAGGTCAAGAAGCAACACAAATCATTAGAACTTACGAAGGTGGCCAAATTGGTACTTTCTGGAATGCTGTTTACCGTGGCATTGATGCTAATGGTAAATACTTGCATGATGATGGTAAAGGAAATGCTGTTTTATCAACTAAAACAACTTATAAAGCACCTATCGGTAATGGTATGCCTAAGTTTGAAATGGGTTGGTCAAACGTTTTCACTTATGGAAAATTTGACTTAAACTTCTTCTTACGTGGTTCATTCGGTCATCAATTAATCAATACATTTAGAACATTCTACGAGAATCCAGCCAATGCTGCAATCTACAACGTAGTTAACACTAAGTATTTTGATCCAAAATTAAACGACGCATCTATATTTAGTAGTTTGTTTGTTGAAAAAGCAGACTTTTTGAAATTAGATAATGCTACTTTAGGCTATACTATTCCAGTTTCTTCAAAGGCGAAAGCACAAGGAGTTAAAAGTTTAAGAGCTTTCATCACTGGGAATAACCTAATGACCATTACTAATTATACAGGAGCTGATCCAGAAGTTAGATGGCAAGATGGTGGTAATATCTTAGCACCAGGTATTGATAGAAGAGCAACTTGGGTGATGACTCGTTCTTTCACTTTAGGAATTAATATTGGACTATAATAAATTAATTCAATTAAAAACTTTTATAAATCGACAATATGAAAAATAACTTTGTAAATAAACTATTTATAGCATCAATGCTACTAGTAGTCGTTTCTTGTACCAAATTAGACGAGGGGCCACTCTTGTATGATAAAGTAACTGGAGATAAATTTGGAGGTACTGATTTAGAATTAAGTGCTGCAGTAGGTGCGGCTTATTCTAACTTATCCAATGTGGGTGGTAACGGTAACTTATTCGCATTAAATGGAGTAACTACTGATGAGATTGTAGTTCCAACAAGAGGACCAGATTGGGGCGATGGTGGTCATTGGGTTAGATTGAAAAAACATGAATGGAAAGCAGATGATCCAATGCCAGGTGGTGCTTGGGGATTTTGTTACGGCGGTGTTTCTACTTGTAACCGTTTAATTGCTACTTTACAGGGCATTAACTCACCTTCGGCTGCTAAGTACATTGCAGAATTGAAAGTGTTACGTGCTATGTATTATTATTGGCTATTGGACTGGTTTGGTAATGTTCCTTTAAGTATCGACTTTAAGAATGTTGATCCACCAAAGAACGCCACTCAAGCTCAAGTTTATGCATTCATAGAGTCAGAATTAACAACCAATGGTGCTTTGTTGGCTAAGCCTGCATCTGTTCCAGACGTTGCTACTTATGGTCGTGTAAACTACTATACTGCTCAAGCCATCTTAGCTAAATTGTATTTAAATGCTAAAACCTATACTGGTACTGAGCAAAATGCAAAGGCACTTGCCGCAGCTAATATAATCATCAACTCTGGCGTTTATAAATTGTCTTCAACTTATGCTGAAAACTTTATTCAAAATAACCAAGGTTCAAAAGAAACCATTTGGGCTGTTCCATTTGATCGTATCAAATTGGGTGGTTTTAACGTAAATATGATGACATTAAGTTATTTGAATCAAACTACATACAATATCAATGCGCAACCATGGAATGGATTTGCATCTACTTCTGAATTTTATAATTCATATATAGATCCTGTACAAAATCCTGGCCCAACTGGTACTGTAGTTGGACTTGATTCAAAAGGAACTCCAACAACTGGTACTGATGATAAGCGTAGGAGAAATAACTTCTTAGTTGGACCTCAGTTTTCATCTGCTGGTGAAAGATTGGTTGACAATGGTGCTGAACCAGCTGACCCAGATGGTAAACCTTTCACATTCACTCCTTATGTGAATGAGTTAGAGCCAAATGCTTGGCGTCAATCTGGTGCTAGACTTGGAAAATGGCAGTTCGTACTTGGTATGACTTCTAATATGGATAATGATTTCGCTATCTTTAGATATGCTGATATCTTGTTAATGAAAGCGGAAGCAACTGCAAGAATTGCTGCTAACTGGAGTGATCCTGCTGCTTTGGCTATTGTAAATCAAATTAGAAAAGAACATGGTGGTGTTGCTGAATGGACCACTATGACAGCCGATCAATTTTTAGCTGAAAGAGGTAGAGAAATGGCTTTTGAAGGATGGAGAAGACAAGACTTGATCCGTTTTGGTTCATTCCAATCGGCTCGTTTATTCCAATCTGAAGGAGCAGCTACAAAAAATCTATACCCTATTCCTGCAACTCAATTGAATGCGAATAAAAATTTAACTCAAAATCCTGGCTACTAATAAGTAGAAGTATTTAACATTAAATTTAGATTTTAAAACAGCAAATAGCCTCGGCTATTTGCTGTTTTTTTTATAAAAAAAGGAGTATTTTTATATACTTAAATACTCCTCAATGATTGGTAGGCTTTGGGCTTGCGTTATGCAAGCATTTACTTTTAAAAAGCTGAATGGGTTGGTTGCTTTACGCAATTTGCACCGCATCGCCTTGATTGTAGGATTTGTAATTTCAATAAATGCTTGTGTTTTAAAAAATCCATTTACCAGGCAAGAATCCCTATTTAGTTTATTAGATTCAACCACAACAGGTATCCGCTTTGCCAATAATGTTCCCTATACCGATACATTGAATGTGTATACTTTTCGAAATTTTTACAATGGTGGTGGCGTAGGTGCCGGGGATATTAATAATGATGGATTGCCTGATTTATTTTTCTGTGGTAATTTAAGTTCCAATAAACTTTATATCAACAAAGGTAATTTCCAATTTGAAGACATTACGGAAAAATCAGGCTTGGCCACTGCGGATATTTGGTCAACCGGGGTCACTTTTGCTGACATCAATGGAGACGGTTTATTGGACATTTATATTTGCAAATCGGGTGATTTTACCACCCAACACAGAAGCAATGCATTGTACATTAACAATGGCAATTTAACTTTCACAGAAAGTGCTGCAAAATACGGCCTTGATAATTTAGGCTTATCTACCCATGCTGTTTTTTTTGATTATGATAGGGATGGAGATTTAGATTGTTATTTATTAAATAATTCTTTTAAATCGGTGGGTAATTTTGATTTAATAAAAGATCAACGAAAAATATCGGACAGCTTAGGAGGCAATAAATTATATCGCAACGACAATGGACATTTTAAAGATGTGACGGCAATCGCTGGCATATACAGTAGTAAAATTGGATTTGGATTGGGAGTAACCATTGCGGATGTCAATAAAGATGGCTGGCCGGATATGTATATTTCTAACGATTTTTTTGAGCGTGATTATTTATACATTAATAACAAGAATGGATCCTTCACTGAACAAATTGAAACAAGTATTCATGAATTAAGTTTGAATGCCATGGGGGCAGACATTGCAGATATGAATAATGACGGGTTCCCGGATATTTATGTAACAGATATGTTTCCCGATATTGAGTCAAGAGTAAAATCCAAAGCAAATTTTGAAAAATGGGATAAATACCAAGCCAATTTACAGGCAGGGTATTATCATCAGTTTGTGCGCAATACTTTACAATTAAACAATGGTAATAATAGTTTTAGTGAAATAGGCCGACTCGCAGGCACGGATGCCACCGATTGGAGTTGGGGTGCTTTAATTACAGATTTAAACAATGACGGATTAAAAGATGTTTTTGTTGCCAATGGTATTTATAAGGATTTAACCGATCAGGATTATATCCAGTATACAGCCAACCCAGATGAAATCAGAAAAATTTTAACTAATAATAGAACTTCAGGTATTAAAACCTTAATTGATTTAATGCCCTCGAATGCTTTGTCTAACTATGCGTATAGCAACAATGGCAATTTAACTTTTACGAATAAGGCAGAGGAGTGGGGTTTAGCTACGCCAAGTTTTTCAAATGGTTC
>CANHLZ010000057.1 GCA_947461595.1 Bacteroidota bacterium
CCTTGTATTCTCTAATATAACTTATGATGCGAATAAATTTCTTCATATTCAAAATTATTCCCGCAGAATAATCAGCAAAGTAACTAATTTTACAACGAATCAACGATTTTGATTATGGAAGAAGGAAAAAGACAAAAACAGGTGGCTGGGGCAATTCAATCGGCCCTGAACGATATTTTTTTAAAATTGGGGCTAACCAATTTACAAGGGGGTATGATTTCTATATCTTCTGTAAAAGTGACGCCCGATTTGTTGGAGGCTAGAATATATATTAGTCTTTTTCAGGTAAAGGATACCGAAGCCTGCTTTAAAAAAATACAAGCACAGGCATGGGAAATCAAAAAGCATCTTTCTGATACCATGAAACACCAATTAAGGCGTATTCCTGTATTGCATTTTTATTTAGACGATACCTTGGATTATGTTTTTAAAATGGATGAGATTCTAAAAAATTTGTAAGTGCATTTCTTATTTGCTTGGCGTTATTTTAGAGGTAAATATGCTTTTCAAGCAATACAAATTATTGCATGGGTAAGTGTATTTGCTATTGCTTTAGGAACCGCAGCGCTTATTTTAATACTAAGTGTATCCAATGGATTTACTGATATTGTAAAAGGGTTGTATTCGGATTTTTATGCTGACGTTCGTGTTACACCCATACAGGGCAAATTTTTCACTTTGTCGGACAGCACCTATGAGCTCGTAAAAAAAATGGAAGGAGTGAAAGCAGTAAGTAAGGTAGTAGAAAACAGAGCTTTACTAGTGAAGGATAATTTTCAAGCGGTGGTGATGATCAAAGGAGTGGATTCTACTTATGGATCTATTAATCATATTCAATCTTATTTAAGAAGAGGAAAATTAGCTATGGGCAATCTGTCCAATCCGCAATTAGTAATGGGCATTGGTATAGAGCAAAAGGTAGGATTATTTCAAAGTTTAATTGGAGATACCGTTCAATTGTTTGCGGTGAATAGATCAGGAAAATCCATTACTAGCCTCCATCAGTTAAACACCTTAAATGCAACAGAGGCGGGTGCTTTTTCGGTGCAACAAGAGTTCGACGATCAATATGTATTCACCAATTACGCCTTTGCGCAGTATTTATTTGACTTAGCGCCTCAACAGGTTTCTGCCATTGAGCTTGCCTTAAAACCATCGGCAGAAGGGCAAGTGATGGAAAAGTTAAAAAATACTTTTGGTCCAGGATTTCAAATCAAAAATAAATTTCAGCAAAATATTGATTTGTATAAAATTATGCAAATGGAAAAATGGATTATATTTTCCATACTAGCATTAATCATGATGGTAGCTTCTTTTAACTTAGTGGGGGCATTGACCATGTTGGTTTTAGAAAAGCAAAAAGATATTCATGTACTTCATGCTATGGGCGCAAAGCCTTGGGACATTCAAAAAATATTTTTATTACTGTCTGGAATTATGGCTTTTTTAGGTGCCTTGATTGGAGGAGGTTTAGCCAGTTTATTTTGCTGGCTACAAAACACTTTTCACTTTATTAAATTGGGGGGCAATTCTTTTGTAATAGATTACTACCCAGTCAAACCAATGGCAGTGGATTATATAGCCATTATGCTATTAGTCATTGCAATTGCTTTATTAGCGGGATGGTTGCCAGCGCGCAGAGCAGCAGATAGATTGTTTGAAAAAATTAATTAGACCCGCGTAAAAAAAATAAAAAGAGAATTTTATGGAGGCTCAATAATCACCTAAGGTCTCTTCTAATTGGCCTAATGCTTTGGCTAATTGCTCGTCGTTAGGTGCAATGCCATGCCACTCATGACTGCCTTGCATAAAATCAACTCCTTTACCCATTTCTGTTTTCATTAAAATGCAAATAGGTTTTCCTTTTCCAGTTAATGATTTAGCTTTTGCAAGGGTTTCAACAATATTGTCCATGTTATGACCATCCATATGTAAAACGGTCCAATGAAATGCGTTAAATTTTTCTTCTAAGCTATCCAAGGATAAAACCTTGCTCAATGGTCCGTCAATTTGTTGGCCATTGACGTCAACGGTAGCGATTAAATTGTCTACTTTATTATGGGCTGCAAACATAATAGCTTCCCAAATTTGTCCTTCTTGTAATTCACCATCACCATGTAAGCAATAAACAGTACGATCGTCTTTATTGTATTTTTTAGTAAGTGCTGCACCAATGGCAACGCTCATGCCTTGACCTAAGGAGCCGCTTGCGATTCTAATGCCCGGTAAATGATCGTGCGTGGTAGGGTGTCCTTGTAAACGAGAATTTATTTTTCTAAAAGTGGCCAATTCTTTAACATCAAAATAACCAGACCTTGCTAATACAGAATAGAATACAGGAGAAATATGACCATTGGATAAAAAGAAAAGGTCTTCATTTTTGCCGTCCATTGAAAAATTGGTATCAATTTTCATCACTTTAAAATAGAGTGCAGTTAGAAAATCGGTGCAACCCAAAGAGCCACCTGGATGACCACTTTGTTGGGCATGAACCATTCTTACAATGTCTCTTCTAATTTGAGAAGCAATTTTAGTTAAATCGGTAGTAGCCATAATTGTATAATAATAGTGGGTGCAAAGATAGAATTCATAGTCTAAATAGCATCGAAAATGTAGTAAAATGCTAAAAAAAGACTTGTGCTCAATTCTATGATTTGCGTAGCTTTGAAGACTCAAATAATTCAACTATGTCAGAAGAGTTAAAGAAAATCACCATGAATGCCGAAAACGGCATGAAAAAGGCCATTAATCATTTAGAAATAGAGATTTCTAAGATAAGGGCCGGTAAAGCCTCTCCCTCTATTTTAGAAGGGATTAATGTAGATTATTATGGCACTCCAACACCGGTGAGCCAGGTAGGGAATGTGCAAATATTAGATAGCAGAACTATAAGTATTCAACCTTGGGAAAAAAACATGTTGGCGCTCATTGAAAGAGCTATTATGGCTGCTAATATTGGAATAACACCTCAGAATGATGGGGTACAGATTAGATTGTTCACTCCTCCATTAACCGAAGAGCGACGTAAGGAATTGGTAAAAAAAGCAAGTGCAGAAGGGGAATTAAGTAAGGTCTCTATTCGTAATATTAGACGTGATCATATTGAGCAAGTAAAGAAATTGCAAAAAGACGGAGCCAGTTTGGATATTTGTAAAGGTGCCGAAGACGAGATTCAACTAATAACAGATAAGCATATTGGTTTAGTAGAAAAACATTTAGAGTCTAAGGAAAAAGAAATAATGACTATTTAAGGAAAAATTTCTAAGCACAATAATTTAAGGAATAAGCCCTGACACTTTATTTTTGTTGGGGCTTATTTACGATATAAACACCTGCTAATATAATAAGCAAACTGCCTATTTGTAAAAGTGAAATGGTTTCTCCAAAATAAATTCCCCAGGCGATTGCAACAATCGGAATTCCATAGGTGACCATAGATGCAAAAACGATACTCGATTTTTTTATAAGCATGTAAAAAAGAATAGCGGATATAGAAGTGCCCACTATGCCTAAGCAAATGCTACTCAAAGAAGCATAGATGATGGAGGGGTTATTAAAATTTAAATTAAAATAGCCGGTATTGTAAAGAAGAAGAAAGCTGGGTAAAATTAAAAAAGCAAAAGCGACTGATGCAATATCTAAGGCGCGAGTATTTTGTAAAAATTTCCCGACCATATTTACATTCAGTCCATAAAAAAAAGTAGCCACTAATACCAATGCTGCATAAGATAAATTTTCAAAGCTAATATTTTTGCCAGAAGCTAAGAGTAAACAAAGTCCTATAAATCCTACTAAAACCCCTGTTAATTTTTTTTGATTAGATGGTAGTTTAAAAAAAAATAAACCAACAAGAATGGTAAATAAAGGAGTAAGTGAGTTTAAAATTCCTGCAAGTCCGCTATCGATTTTTGTTTCAGCAATGCAAAAAAGATAGGCAGGTATAAAATTTCCAATAATACCAGAAATAAGCACTAAGCCCATTTTCTCTTTGGGTATTTTATTAAAAGCCCTAAAAGCAAAAGGCAATAAAACAAGGCCTGCAAATAGCATGCGCACTGAAGCCACTTGATAGGGGGAAAGCTCTGTGAGCCCTTCTTTCATTAAAATGAAGGAACTGCCCCAAATAAGCGATAAAATGCCAAACAAGAGCCAATTTAAGAACTTATTGTTCACGCGCGAAATTTTGGGTAAAGATGCTTGATTTTTTATAAAAGTGGATAAATACTTGCTCAATTGGCCTTAAATTAATCCTGATTCCTTTTCTTTGTGGGAATGAACCAGCAAGCTAATTATTCCATAAAAGTAGACCAATTTGAAGGCCCTTTTGATCTGCTACTTTTTTTCATTGAGCGAGACGAGATGGATATTTATAATATTCAAATTACTAAAATCATCAATGACTTTTTAAACTTTATACACGATCAAGAAAAAGTAAACATTGAATTAAGTAGTGAATTTATTTTATTCGTATCTACTTTAATTCGCATTAAAGCCAAGCTTTTATTACCAAGAAAGGAATTAGATGCTTTAGGAAATGAAATAGATCCAAGACAGGAATTAATAGATAAAATTTTAGAGTACAAAAAATACAAAGAAGCGGCGGTTCAAATGGCCGATTTGGAAGCGTTAAGGATGTTGATGATGAAACGTGGTAATATCCAACAAGAAATGTCTTTAGTGGGAGAAGAAGCGGCAGAAGGTACCGAGTTGCAAACAGTTACTTTGTTTAAATTGATGAAGTCTTTCGAAAAAGTAATGACTCGTTTGCAAGATCGTCAAAACAGGCCAGTACATACCGTTGTTAGGTACAACTACACCATGGAAGGCAGCAGGGCTTACTTATTGGACATTGTTAAAGAAGGTAAGACAGTAGCTTTTGAGAAAGTCTTTGATATCTGTCAAGACAGAGTACACGCTTTATTTTTATTCTTATCCATTTTAGAATTGTCTCAACAAAAATACATGAAGCTAATGGTGGGCGAGGGGCGTAATAATTTTATCATCGAATGGAATGAAAACAGAGAGGATGACTTAGAGCCAGGCCATATAGATAGTTTCGATTCTTATGAAACGCCTAATTTAGAATCATTCAAAGAAGACCCAATTTTACCAGAAGAAGGTGAAAAAAGAGAAGAAGATTTAGGAGATTTTGATCCTAGCTTAAACTAAGTCCAGTTTTTTAAACTCAAAGATTATACTTCCGTAAGTACTTGCTTGCCAAGCAATGCTTTCACTGCTTCGGCTATGGCCAATGCATCAAAGTGACATTCTTGTTGCAATTGTTTTAAGCTTCCGTGTTCTATTATACTATCCGGTATGCCTAGTAGGGTAATTTTACTTGTGTAATTGTGTTCGTTCATGAATTCTAAAATAGCCGAGCCCATTCCTCCGACCACCGCAGCGTCTTCCACTGTTACAATTTTATCATAGTTTTTAAAAACCTCATGTAATAATTCTTCATCCAATGGTTTTACGAAACGAATATCGTAATGAGCAGGATCAATCCCCTCCTCTCTTAAATTTCTAATGGCAGTTTGTGCAAAATTTCCAGGATGTCCTAAAGATAAAATTGCGATGTCTTTCCCATCTTTTAATTTTCTACCTTTTCCGATGGTAATTTTTTCAAATGGTTTTTGCCAATCTACTAAAACACCTTCACCTCTAGGGTATCTAATTACAAATGGTGCATTGGTTTCTGGTAATTGCGCGGTGAACATTAAGTTCCGTAATTCTACTTCATTCATAGGAGCAGAAACAATCATATTAGGAATACATCTAAAAAAAGCAATATCATAACAACCGTGGTGAGTAGGCCCATCTTCTCCTACTAAGCCTGCACGGTCTAAACAAAATACTACAGGTAAATTTTGTAAAGCAACATCATGTATCACTTGGTCATAGGCTCTTTGCATAAATGAAGAATAAATATTACAAAAAGCTTTGATGCCTTGCGTGGCTAAGCCTGCACTTAAAGTAACTGCGTGTTGTTCACAGATGCCTACGTCAAAAGCCCTATCTGGCATGGCTTCCATCATGTATTTTAAGGAAGAGCCGCTCGGCATAGCCGGGGTAATACCCATGATTAATTTGTTGGCCTTTGCTAGTTCCACAATAGTATGTCCAAATACATCTTGGTATTTGGGCGGCTGAGGCGTTTCAATTTTTTTCTTGATAATCTCTCCTGTTAATTTATCAAATAAGCCAGGTGCATGCCATTTGGTTTGATCTTTTTCTGCCAAGGCGTACCCT
Source organism: Bacteroidota bacterium (assembly GCA_947461595.1). GTDB lineage: Bacteria > Bacteroidota > Bacteroidia > Chitinophagales > Chitinophagaceae > Sediminibacterium. Next base: position 6,250 of record CANHLZ010000057.1, read on the forward strand.
TTGCCTTTTACGGTTAGTATATGTAAAATTTTTGGACCAGGAATTTCTTTTAAATCTTTTAAGGTATCTACTAAATTGGCAATATTGTGCCCATCAATGGGTCCAAAATAACGAAGGTTCAATGCCTCAAATAAATTACTGCTTTTAGAAATCACCCCTTTTAAACCAGCTTCAATTTTAGAAGCCATTTCCCGAGTGAATGTTTTTCCAATAGGTAGTTTCCCCATTAATTGCCAAAGTTCATCTCTTACTTTATTATAAGTGGGTGAAGTACTAATGTCAGTTAAATATTCTTTTAAAGCACCCACATTGGGGTCAATGCTCATGCAATTGTCATTCAAAATAATTAACACATCGCTATCTGCAACGCCAGCATGGTTCATTGCTTCAAAAGCCATACCTGCTGTCATCGAGCCATCTCCTATAATGGCAACCGACTTTCTATCTTCTTTTTTGTATTTAGCAGCCATGGACATTCCTAAAGCAGCAGAGATAGAAGTAGAAGAATGGCCCACGCCAAAAGTGTCATATTCGCTTTCGCTCCTTTTAGGAAAACCGCTTAAGCCATTGTATTTACGATTGGTAATAAATTCATCTCTTCGGCCAGTTAAAATTTTATGCCCATAGGCTTGATGACCTACATCCCAAACCAATTGGTCATAAGGTGTATTGTATACATAATGTAGGGCAACACTTAATTCAACCACTCCTAAGCTAGCCGCAAAGTGTCCACCATGAACACTTACTACATCAATAATATATTGGCGTAATTCATCGCAAACCTGATGCAATTTCTCCTTAGAGACCTTTTTTAGGTCATTTGGGGAATCAATCATCTTTAATAAGGGGCCTGCCTCAATATGCATCAGTAATAATTAGGGTGTAAAAGTAAATCAATAACATAAATATACGGCAAAAGTTTACATGGAATTTGAAGGCTTGCCGTATACCCTAGAATATGACCATTAATATATTAAAAAGGTTTAAAACCTAGACATAATGGGTAAATTTGGAGTAGATGAAAAAGAACTCTTCTTTGTATTGGATTTGTCAAATTTCAGGCTGGTTTAGCTATGGACTAACCATTTTGTTTTTTGCCTCTATTTTAGATAAAGAATTGAATCCTATTTTTTATCCAAGATTATTATTGAATCTATCCTTGGGTATTTTAATAACCCATGTTTTGAGAGAAAGTATGCATCGACTTTCGTTGCGTCCTCCCATGCCTTCTAATCAATGGTGGAAGTTGGTTTTATTATTATTATTATTTTCTATTTTAAATAGTTTCTCTTCAAGCTATTTAGCAGATATTTTTAAGTTGTATGAACCTGGTAGAAATATCCCCGCGTTTAGAAGATTTTTATTCAGCCTTATTTTTGATACTCCTATATTTTTAGTGTGGATGTCTGTCTATGTTTTATGGCACTATATTGAGTTTGCTAATTCTGAAGAAGTGAATAAGGTTAGGTTGGAAACTATTATTAAAGAATTGGAGTTAAAAACAATTAAATCGCAAATAAATCCACATTTTATTTTTAATGCTTTAAACAGTATTCGTGCATTGGTAGATGAGGATCCAAAACGAGCAAGGCAAGCAATTACAGAGCTAAGTAATATTTTAAGAAGCAGTATTCAAGTGGATAAGGTAGAGATTACGACACTTGAAAAAGAACTAGGTATTGTAAAAGACTATTTAGCCTTAGAGTATATTCGTTTTGCAGATAGGTTAGTTGTGGAGTATGAAATAGAAACTAAAACCATTGACAATCTAGTTCCACCTATGATGCTGCAAACCTTAGTAGAAAATGCCATTAAGCATGGGTTAAGCAAGCAACCTGGAGATTGCCTTATAAAAATTATCTCCAAATTTGAGCAAGACAAACTCGTTTTAATTGTTCAAAATACAGGCTTATTACAACCCAGTGAACGCGATGGTTTTGGATTACAAAGTACAAGAGAGCGTTTAAATATATTATACCATGGGCAGGCAGTATTTGAAATTTTTCAATGTTTACCCAATCAGGTTACCGCAAAATTAGCTATCCCAATTTCTATTCCAAAAAAGTAAAATATGCCTATTAAAGCAATTATTATTGATGATGAAAGATTAGCTCGAAATGAGTTAAAAAAATTATTAGCAGAACATCCCGAAATAGTAATTATTGACGAGGCTAGTAATGTAGATGAAGGAGTAGAGAAAATTGATTTGGCAAGACCCGATCTTATTTTTTTAGACATTCAAATGCCAGGCAAAACCGGTTTTGATTTATTGGCTGAATTAGAGAAGGCGCCCAAAGTTATTTTTACGACTGCTTATGATGAATTTGCTTTAAAAGCATTTGAAGTGAATGCATTGGATTATTTATTAAAACCCATCGATCCAAAACGATTGGCAGATGCCATTCAAAAACTACAAGCTGAAATTCAATTGGAGCAACCGAGTTTATCAGGCAACCAGCGTGGGCCTCTATCGGAAAGCGATCAAGTATTTGTGAAGGATGGTGAAAAATGTTGGTTTGTAAAACTACAAGACATTAGATTATTCGAGAGTGTAGGTAATTATGCTAAAGTATATTTTTCCACCAATAAGCCACTGATATTAAAATCATTAAATTCATTGGAAGACAGGCTAGACGATCGTGTGTTTTTTAGAGCCAATAGAAAACACATCATCAATTTGCATTGGATAGAAAAAATTGAGCCCTATTTTAATGGAGGATTGTTGGTAGAATTAAAAGGAGGAGAAAAAATAGAAATAAGCCGACGTCAAACTGTGAAGTTTAAAGAAATGATGAGTTTCTAAAAAAGCTTCTTTTAATTCAAACTATGAATGGCCTGGGAGATGGCAGTGATTAATTCCGGATCTTTTTCTGCTGCATTACCCACCACAATGATATCTGCGCCAGCCATACAATTTTCTTTAGCTTTTTCAGGGCTAGTAATGCCGCCGCCCACCACCAAAGGTATTTGAATGTGCTTGGCTACTTCCTTAATCATAGCGGTTGGGATGGCTTTTAATGCGCCGCTCCCTGCATCCATATAAATCAATTTTAGTCCTAGCATTTCCCCTGCCATGGCAGTGCAAATTGCAATATCATTTTTATTGGATGGAATAGGATTGGTATTGGAGATATAAGAAACGGTAGTTGGGGAACCTCCATCAATTAACATATAACCAACTGGAATAATTTCTAAACCACTTTGCTTGACAAAGGGAGCGCTAATTACATGTTGACCAATTAATAATTCTGGATTGCGTCCAGAAATTAAAGAGAGGTATAATAAAGCATCTGCTTTAGAAGTAATTTGATCTGGGGAACCTGGAAATAAAACAACCGGTATGGAACAATGCTTTTTTATACTAGAAACCATCTTATCTAAAGTGTCGGTTACGACCAAGCTGCCTCCAACAAAGAAGAAGTCAACTTTGGCTTTGACAGCAATTTCGATGGTGCTGAGTAATCCTTGTTCAGTCAACTTATCTGGGTCTATTAAAACCGCAAAAGCCTTATTAGATTTTGCTTTGCCACTTAGGATGGTATGGTATATAGTCTGAGTCATTTCTTTGAACCCGAAAGATGCGTCTTTTTGTTGGAATCTTCAAAATTATCCAATTTAATTATATCATTGGAGACTAAACTGGATTTATTACTAAAAAATACAATAATCAAAGGTTTTTTTTTCGCAGAAACTAACATATGGTGGGGATAAATCACCAAAATCAAGCCGGATATAGTGTTTAATTTAATCCACATTTCTTTTCCACAGCTGTTGATATTTCCATGGTTGAATTGTGGGTATAGAAAGATATTTTCGTATACCCATCAAGGTTTTTGCAAAATCTAGTGGGATAACCCACTAACATCCAAAATAGAATACGACCATGGCTACTCCTAAAACAAAAAAAGGTTTACAATTCTCTCGCCTATTTACAAAAGAGAATGTATCTCCATTTGATCAATTTGAATACGACTACAGAGATAGCGTTATCAAAAATCCAAATGGTGAGAAGATGTTTGAAATGACCAATGTTGAAGTGCCCAAACAATGGAGCCAAATTGCAACAGATATTCTGGCACAAAAATATTTTAGAAAAGCAGGAGTTCCTCAACCAGATGGAACACTTGGTCGTGAAACAACAGTAAAGCAAGTAGCACATCGTATGGCTAATTGTTGGAGAGTGTGGGGAGAGCGTTATGGTTATTTTGCAACAGAACAAGATGCGCAAGTATTCTATGAGGAATTAGTATATAGTATTTTGAATCAAGCTTGTGTGCCTAACTCGCCACAATGGTTTAATACTGGTTTACATGAGAGCTATGGTATTACAGGTGGTGCGCAAGGTCACTATTATGTAGACCCTAACGACAAGCAATTGAAAAGATCAACAAGTGCTTACGAGCGTCCTCAACCACATGCTTGTTTTATATTAAGTGTAAGTGATGACTTGGTAAACGAAGGGGGTATCATGGACTTATGGACAAGAGAAGCAAGAATTTTTAAATATGGATCTGGAGTAGGAACTAACTTCTCTCAAATTAGAGGAGCGAATGAAAAATTAAGCGGCGGTGGATCATCAAGTGGTTTAATGAGTTTCTTAAAAATTGGAGACCGTGCTGCTGGGGCTATTAAAAGTGGTGGTACAACACGTCGTGCGGCTAAAATGGTTTGTTTAGATTTAGATCATCCAGAAGTAATGGAGTTTATTAACTGGAAAGTAAAAGAAGAAGATAAAGTAGCTGCATTAATCGCAGCTGGTTATGATAATAGTTATGAAGGAGAAGCCTACGCAACAGTGTCTGGTCAAAACTCAAATAACTCTGTACGTATTCC
>CANHLZ010000058.1 GCA_947461595.1 Bacteroidota bacterium
AGACCGTGCTTTGATAGAAGGTGTAAGTAGTGCCCAAGTGGGTATGCAAATACGTACCGCCTTATTTGGTAAAGAAGTGTCTACCATTAAAGATGGCAAGGAGGAATATAAAATTCAATTGAGAAACGAAGAGTTACAAAGAAAAAATTTAGTAGATCTTTTAAATATGCGCTTATCTTTTAGAGATATGGCTGCAGGTGGAATGGTCAAAAACATTCCCATTAGTTCTCTTGTGAAAGTAGAGCCTACCAATACTTTTGGTAGTATTAAAAGAAAAAATCAAAAACGTTTAATTCAACTTAGGTCTAATGTCAAATTAGATCAGGGTTATAATCCAACTGCAGTGAATATTGTAATTGCGCAATACATTCAAAATTTTAAAGGTATTGCAGATGGGGTAACAGTAAAACAAACAGGAGAGAATGAACAACAATTAGAGACCGTAGCATTTTTAGGTAAAGCATTGGTGATTGCCTTAATGCTTATTTTATTGACCTTGGTTTTACAATTTAATTCTGTCTCTAAATCGGTTATTATTTTAACTGAAATTTTGTTTAGTATCATTGGGGTATTCTTAGGCTTTTCTATTTTTGGTATGAAAGTATCGGGTGTTATGACAGGACTCGGTATTGTAGGTCTTGCTGGTATTGTAGTAAAAAATGGAATATTGGTAATTGAATTTGCCGATGAATTAAGAGCAAGAGGATATAAAACAAGAGAAGCTGTAATTCAAGCTGGTAAAACTAGAATTATTCCTGTATTGTTAACAGCGCTTGCAGCTATTTTAGGTTTCTTACCTATTGCCATTGGCTTTAACATCAATTTTGTGACTTTATTTAGTGAGCTAAACCCCCATATTTTCTTTGGTGGAGATAATGTTGCTTTTTGGAAACCATTAAGTTGGACCATTATTTATGGATTGGCTTTTGCCTTTTTTATGACTTTATTTATTGTGCCTGCCATGTATATTATTGCCGAACGCTTACGTAGACCGATGCGCCGTCATTTTGGTGGCAAATGGATTAGCTTTTTAGGCATTCCTCCATTAACATTTATTTTTATTCCTTTAATATTTATTACTACATTTATACATAGAAGAAATGAAAAAAGAAGAATGGCCAATAACAATGCCAATGGAGATAAAATAATAAATGGTTCTTGGTTTTAATATAAATTAATAAAAAAGAAATAACTATGAAAAAAAATGTAGTAGGTAGCTTATTATTATTGTGTTTTTTATCCATTATAGATATGGCTTGCTCAAATAATAATTCAAATACAAATTCAATGTCGACAGCTAAAATCACCTCTCAAAGTTTTGGAACTTTTGATGGTAAACCCGTAACAGAGTATACTTTAACCAATGCTGCAGGTATGCAAGTAAGTTTAATTAATTATGGTGGTACCCTTACCAAAATAATTACTCAAGCAAAAGATAGCAGCTGGGGAGATGTCATTACGGGATATGATTCATTATCAGGTTATACTCAAAATGGTAATCCTTATTTTGGCGCCACCATTGGAAGGTTCGCAAACCGCATTGCCAAAGGTACCTATACCATTGATGGCGTAGCCTATAAAGCTGCCCTTAATAACAATGGGCAATCTTTACATGGCGGATTAAAAGGTTTTGATAAAGTAGTTTGGGATGCCGTTATTTTACCTGGTGACAGCAGTGTTCAATTAAATTATCTAAGTAAAGATGGCGAAGAAGGTTATCCTGGTAATTTAAAAGTACAGGTAGTGTATACCTTAACGGCTAACAATGCAGTGAAGATAGAATATACAGCTAGCACTGATAAAACCACAGTTCTTAATTTAACCAATCATGCTTATTTTAATTTGACTGCTGGTAAATCACCTAATATTTATGATCATCTTGTTCAAATAAATGCAGATAAATTTACACCAGTAGATGCTTCCTTAATTCCTACAGGTGAAATATTGGATGTAAAAGGTACCCCAATGGATTTTACTCAACCTAAGCGTGTTGGCCAAGACATAGATAAAGTGACTGGCGGTTACGATCACAATTGGGTTTTAAATAAAGCAGAAGGTTTGCAAGAAATTGCCAATGTATATGAACCAACTAGCGGACGTTATTTAACCGTAGCCACTACCGAGCCAGGCATTCAATTTTATTCTGGTAATTTTTTAACAGGGTCTTTAACTGGAACTAAAAATGGAATTGTTTATAACAAACATTATGCGTTGACTTTGGAAACACAACATTTCCCAGATGGTCCTAATCAGCCTAGTTTTCCAAGTACTTTATTAAAGCCAGGTGAAACCTATCACCAAACAACAGTGTATACTTTTTCTACTAAATAATTTGTAAGATTTTTAAATCACTTAAAAAGACTAGCTTCTTCAACAAGAGCTGGTCTTTTTTTATTTTATTAAGTGAGTACCCTCTTCGATACTGTTAACATACACTACTAATTCCTTATTGGTTTGTTTGGCATAACTTGCTGCCACTTTTTGAGTAACAGCGTCTAGGGCAGCTTTTTTTATTATATTGATGGTACAACCACCAAATCCTGCGCCCATCATTCTTGCGCCAATTACGTTTTCATTGTCTTTTACTGCTTCCACTAAAAAATCTAATTCTGGACAACTTACTTCATACATTTTAGATAAGCCTTCATGGGTTTCAAACATTTTTTTACCAAAGGCTTGCATAGCACCTACTTCTAAATCTTTTACAGCAGCTTGTACACGTAGTATTTCAGCAACCATATATTTACAACGTTTGTATATATTGGGAGGCGTATCAGTTGAAGGACCTAGATAAGTTTCCACTTGCTCCATGGTAACATCTCGCAAGGTTTTTACTAATGGGTGCATTTGTTGAATGCGTTGAACGCCTTGCTCACACTCTTGTCTACGGGTATTATATTCCGATGAAGCAAGCGCATGTTTAATTTGTGTATCAAACAAAACAATACTATAATCGGTTAAATCAAGTGGATAATAGTGAAAATCTAAACTGGCACAGTCCAATAAGATTACTTTATTCTTTTGCCCATGTATACTCGCGAACATATCCATTAAGCCACATTGAACCCCCGCAAAATCATTTTCTGCTTTTTGCGCCATTAAGGCCATTTCCATTTTAGTGAATTGTAGTTCATACAATTCATTGATGGCAAACAATACGGCACACTCCACCGCTGCAGAGCTAGACAATCCAGCACCGCTAGGAATATTCCCTTTAATACAAATATCAAATCCCTTATTGATCGCTTCCAGTTGAGTACTGTTATGATTTTTACTTGAGGCTATTGTATGAATAGCCTGGTACACCACGCCAATAATATAATTAACCCATTGACTTGAATGCGGTTTTAAATTTTGAATACTTACAGTTGCAATTTTATTTAAGTCAATGGCCGCCATATGTATATTCCCATCTGTTCTTTTTCCAATGGCCACTTGTACATATTTATCAATAGCAGCAGGCAATACAAAGCCATTATTGTAGTCGGTATGTTCTCCAATTAAATTAATACGCCCTGGCGATTGCACCGCTAAGCTAGGGTTATAATTAAAATGAGTAAAAAAATGATTGCTGATAGCTGACATGTAATAACTTGGTTATTGTTAAATTTATACTTTTAATAAGCAAGCTGCTGCTGCGTCTAAGGTTTCTGTTTTTTTGGCAAAACACAATCGTATTACTTTATGGTCTGTAGCATTTTGATAAAAAGCAGACATGGGTATGACTGCGATCCCAAAATATTTGACCAATCTTTCAGCAAATACTTTATCCGATTCGTCAGATATCGCTTCGTACCTGTAACTTTCAAAATAAGATCCAGAGGAAGGAATGCATTTAAATTTAGTACCTGCTAATAAACTTCTTAAATAATCTCTTTTTTCTTGATACATATTGCCCAGCGTTAAATAGGCTTCTTTATTATTCATGTATTCGGCAATGCCTAACTGTTTAGGGGTATCGCAACTAAACGCATTAAATTGATGTACTTTTCGGTATTCTTTCATTAGTGCTGCAGGGGCAACACAATAGCCTAATTTCCAGCCCGTACAATGATAGGTCTTACCAAAAGAAAAGCAAACAAAACTGCGTGCAAATAAATCGGGGTACTTCATCGCTGTCTCATGTTGCTTATTGTCATAAATTAAATGCTCGTATACTTCATCACTTATTAAATATAAATTATTAGTAAGCACTATTTCTTGTAATTGCAATAGGTCTTGCTTGGTCATGACTACCCCAGTTGGATTATGGGGCGTATTGACCAATATTGCTTTTGTTTTTTTAGTAATGGCTTTGCTAACCTTATCCCAAGGTATGGTATAGTTAGGGAATTCTAAAGCAATAGGTACAACCACACCCCCATTAAAAGTAATGTTAGGAATATAACTATCGTAAGCGGGTTCAAAAATAATGACCTCGTCTCCAGGTTGAATGATAGTAGAGAAGGCATTAAAAATTGCATAAGTGCCTCCTGGAGTAATAGTTATTTCCGTTTCAGGATCAATTATTGTCTGGTATAATAAGTTTATTTTTTCGGCAAGCCTTTCGCGTAAGAGGGGTACCCCATAAGTATGCGCATATTGATTACCACCTGCATGCATCGCATCCGTAACACAGTTAATCAATGTTTCGCTCATCGGAAAATCGGGGAATCCTTGTCCTAAATTAATGGCCTTGTGTTGAACTGCTAATTGGCTCATGACTGTAAAAATACTTGTGCCAATTGTAGGGAGCTTAGATTGCATTATTAAAGAAATGTTAAAAAGTAAGCTGGTTGGATAAACGCTTTAACTCTATTTCAGCAACCTTTGCTGTATAACGTAAGCTAACCAGTCTAAACCCAGCATTTTCAAAACTTTGTTGGGCTTGTTTAACATCTACCATGGTGGCTTGTCCCAATTGATATTTTTGCATCACCAATTGTAATAAGGACTGCGCCATGCCATAATTTTCAGACTCAATAGGTAATTGTTCTATGCTATTTTTATACGCATCAAATGTTTTATAGGCATTGGTATAAATATCTTTACTTAAACTTTGTGCTTGCAAGTCAGCATTCTGAGAATTTAATTTTGCATTAGCTATATTTTTTTTAGCCGCTCCTCCACCATAAAGTGGGATGGATAAATTTACACCAACAAATGGGCCATAATTTTCATTTAATAAACTAAAACCAGCAGCAGAACTACTGCTACTAACATTATAGCCTGTGCTTGCTCTTAAAGTAGGATACATCAAAGCTTTCGTTTCCTTTTCTAATTGTTGATTTATTTTTACTTGAGTACTTAATGCTGCTAATTGTGGATTATTGATAACGCCCATTGCAATGCTATTCTCTCCTTTATCAAAATTTAATTTAGTATCAATTTGTATGGTGTCATTAATAATCAATGAAGAACTAATGTCTTCTTTGTTATTGATGGTTCTAGCTAAATCTGTTTTTGCTTGTGCAATAATTAATAATTGATTTTGTTTTCCTTGTTGTAAGGCATTCAAGTCTATATTAGATTGCAATATATCTGTTTGATTGGCAACCCCTATTTGTTGTCTTGTTTTTACAATATCTAACCTTTGTTGGCTCGCTTCAATAGATTTTTCAATTGTCTTTAAATAGGCTTGCTGACGCACTACATTGTAATATTGTTGCATTACTTGTGCAGTGGTATTTTGCATTTGCGATTGCAGTAAAAATCCATTTTGTTTTTCAATCATTGCCAAGCGATCTTTAAACGCCATGATTCTATAACCATTAAAAATAAGAATAGAAGCGGTAAGCCCTCCAGATAAAGTATTTCCGTCCACTCCAGTTTTAGTGGTATTACGAGCGGGATCGGCAAATTTTTGCTCTATGGTAGTTAATGATTTATTATTATTGGCACTTGCCGCAACAGTAGGTAAAGCACCTGCTACCCCTAAATCGTTGTTATTTTTTGCTATGGCTAAGGAATTTTCAACCAATTGAATATCATAACTATTTTTTAAGGCCGTTTTAATGGCTTCATTTAAGGTCATGTTTTGTTGCGCATTAACCTCTATCGAATTACTTAGTAATGCTAAGCAAGCGGTAAAAAATATATAAATTGATTTTTGCATACTATAAAATTAAGTGAGCCTATAAAAAAACAAGTATAAATTACATCAGTGGTGAAATTATTTTGATTTACTACCCAACCAAGGTACCTATTGCAGCCCCTTGAACTACTTTTAATAAATTTCCTGGCAGATTCATGTCAAATACGATAATAGGCAATTTGTTTTCCATACATAAGGTGAAAGCAGTGGTATCCATTACTTTTAAATTTTTTGTAATACACTCTTGAAAGCTAATGGTCTCAAATTTAACAGCTGCTGGATTCTTTTCTGGATCACTATCGTATACCCCATCCACACGGGTGCCTTTTAATATCACATCGGCCTTCATTTCAATAGCCCTTAAAGATCCTGCGGTATCTGTGGTAAAATAAGGATTGCCTGTTCCTGCTCCAAAAATAACCACCCTCCCTTTTTCTAAATGACGCAATGCTTTTCGACGAATATAGGGTTCTGCTATTTGATCCATAACAATGGCAGATTGTAAACGAGTATAGACACCTATTTTTTCAAGCATCGCTTGTATGGCCATGGCATTGATCACTGTAGCCAACATACCCATATAATCACCATGTGCACGTTCAATACCACTATCTGCTTCATTCATACCTCTATAAATATTTCCACCTCCAATCACTATAGCCACTTGGACACCTAAGTCAACCACTTGTTTAATTTCATTGGCATATTGCTCAATGATCTTAGGATCAAATGGGTCGCCATTTTTTTGGCTTCCCAATAATGCCTCCCCCGATAATTTCAATAATACGCGTTTGTATTTTGGCAACATAGCTATACTTATTTTGTACTTGCAAGATACCTTATTTTAACAAAAAAGTGGGCCCAAATGAGCCCACTTTAGTAAAATTATACTAAGTGTTTACATTTTAACCATTTTAAACTGATGCACTTGTTTAAAGTCATGCGAACTTAGTTTAATTAAATATATTCCAGGGGCCAGGTTGGGTAATAAAATAAAGGTCCCGGATGATAAATCTTTAAAATTAGACACCCTGATTCCAGTTGTCATTGAAATTACTTCTACATTGATTGCGTTATACCCATTTATTGCAAAATCAATATTTAATTTGTTTACAAAAGGATTGGGTGCAATTTTTATAAATTCAGTAGCACTTAGATTTAATATATCCGTGACTAAATAGTAATAATTTGAAGAGCTTACGGTACATCCATCTTGGGTAACTTTAACATTATAATTACCAGGAACCGTTGGTTTATATTTTTGTGAAGTCTCTGTAGTAGCTATGCCTTCTTTATACCATAGATTTCCTGAAGCGGCAGAGGAAACTAAATAATTTTCTGCATCTCTTGAAATAGTAGGAATAGTTGTCGCATTTTTTATTGAAAAAGATTTGACTACAGAATAAATACTGCTTCCATTTTTATTAGTCGTTTTAACCCTAACATAGAATGTACTAGCTTGTGTAAAATCAAATTGTACTCGTGCACTTATAGACTCTATAGATTTAACTGATGTAAAATTAATATCATTAGAAATCTCGAATATGAATTTTTCTACTTTTGCTGCAGAATCTGATTTAATCAAAATAAAACCAGGAATTGTCAAACATAATGTTGGATTTGAACTTGTATCAGAGTTAATAGTTACAATTTTTGGTTGCTCTGGAATGTCTGCCGTTACATTTAATTTAACATACCCATAATTAGAAATATTTAGTGTTTTATGAGTAAATTTTACTAAAGCTGTATGATATAAATTTTTAGAACGATCTAATAATTGATTCAGAAAAACTTGATTATTATTTTTGATAATTATACTTGTATCTGTAGATGGAGTAACAATACTAAATTCTATTTGCGTTGTATCATATCCATCAATTTTTAAAGAGCCTACATAAGTTCCTTTGGCAACAATTTCTTTTACATCAATAGTTTTATTTCCTACTGTGAAATCATTTACTGCCTTATGTATACTGCCCATGCCACTTTGAGCTGTAAAATACTCTGGTACATTATCATTATTTAAATCTATTATTTCGATATAGTTAGTTAGGGTTTGCTCTTCCTGTAAATTAGCAGGAGAATTATTAGATGTAGATGATAAAATTTTTCCAAGTGATTTTATTTCATAGTTGGTGCCATTAAATGCATAATACTGAAAGCTTGTATTATTGTTCCAATAGCCTCTCCATGCTCCAGTTGGAAACCAATTAGCATACTTTGGATCATGCATTTCAAATCTTGGTAAAAAGTCTAATAATCCGTCTCCATCAACATCTATAATATTAAAACCTTTCATAGCATTACCAGTTTCGACAATATTTGAATTATTAGGAAAATAGGTTCCAGTTACATCTATGTTACCCGTTTTAGAAACAGATATAACTTTAAAAATATTTCTTGGAAGAATTTTTAAATAATCCTGGTTAGATACGGTTCCAAATAAAAATATAAGTTCTTTAGTTCCATCTTTATTTAAATCCGCTTCTTTCATTTGTATTAAAGCATAAGATAAAAAGTTATCCTTTCCATAAACATTATTTTTAGGAAAAATGTCTACTGGATTTTTGATATCAAATACCCCTTTATTATTTGGATAATAAACCAATCTAATCGGTTCTGTTGGGTTGGGTGCATTTAAAGATAAAACCCAATCTTGATAACCATCATTATTCATATCTATCAAATAGGGATAATGAAACCCGTCACTTCTATTAAAATCTTCGCCAGGATATATTCTTGGAATTTCGTCCATATCTAAAGAAGTACTAAATAATCCCTTACCATCATTGTATACTATTTTACCACGACCATTGTTTGCTTTTAATACAATATCATTGTCTCCATCATTATCTACATCGCCTCCGGCACCAAAAAAGGCCCCCGTTAATAGATTATATGCTGGGATTTGACTTGCTTTGTCTATTAATCTGTTGGAATCAACTTTATAATATCTAAATTTTCTAAGGTAAAAAGCAGAGTCGTAATAAGTTGCTGCTTCTGCTGATCCTGCAGGACCATAATCTACTCCGCTCGTCATTCCTAATTGTGTAGCTACCTCTTTCCAAAGTGGACTAGGGCCTACATGATAATGTTCTCCCCAATTTAAAAACTCCTTTACACCATCACCATCTAAATCTAATTCAGTTTTTGCATCCCAATTATGTAACAAAGTTTTTGGGGCAGAATTGGGTTTAGATAAATCCTCGTTTGAAATATTTATTGTTAATGGATTCTCTTGTTCTTTATTATGTTGGATTGTAAAATAAATGGGCACCATTAATTTTCCAGTATTAAATAAAACATTTTTAGAATACAATTGATCTGTAGCATATATTAAATCCAGGTTCTTATCCTTATTCAAATCAACATAAAAACCTATTTCTTCATTACCAGCAAATGGGATATTTTTATTTAATTTATACCCAAGTTTTGTGTCAAAAGATTGAATGACTTTATATTGTTTGTACATTCTATTATTAAAGAATGTATAGTTATCATTTAAGTGATTTGAGAAATAAAGCTTACTCCCAGCCGCCGTCTGTTTTTCTGAATATAAATACACGACTAACATTGGATCGGTACCATTAATGGTCATATTAATTTTAATATTTGCATTTGCTTCCCCCTCTTTGCCAGTTTTTTTATAGTAGGTGCTAATATTGGGTAGATTGTTTTGTATTGCATCGTTTACAAAACTGAAAGACAATTCTTGGCCAGCAAGACTTTGATCCGAAATATCAAAAGTATAATCTCTTTGATTGATCAACCACAAATTAAAGGGGGTCTGATCCTCCACTAAAATCTTATTGTTTTTATATTTAACCTTAAAGCTGGCTTCAAGGTTTTGGGCCTTAACCAGTATAGGGCCAAGAATCAAAATCAATAAAAGGATAACTAATTTGCGCATAAAATTGGATTCTTTTCTAAATTAAGAAAATTTTTTACACTACATATTATAATTTTAATAATCATTATATTATTTACGAAACAGAAATTTAAAGTGTTGAATATATTTTAATATCTACTAAAAAAGGGATTCCAATTGCTCGAAACCCCTTTTTCTGTCTTACTATCTGAAAGTGTTCAGCATAGGAATTACCCCAATGCCACACGCTTGAATTCAATTACTTTTAAGTTCGCATCCACCGATTTAACATACTCTCCTACTGTTTTACCACCATCTTTTACGAAGGCTTGTGCTAGTAAGGTTTGCTCTTTAAAGAAAGCATTGATTTTACCTTCTGCAATTTTTGCAATCATTTCTTCTGGCTTTCCAGCCATTTTAGGATCTTCCTTCATGGTGTCAATAATGATAGCTCTTTCACGGGCTACTGTTTCAGCAGGTACCGATTCAGGATCTACCGCTACTGGGTTCATCGCAGCAATTTGCATGGCTAAGTCCTTACCCACTTCAGCAGCGTCAGCACTTAAGCCAACCAATACACCCATTCTATAAGAACCATGTATATAAGAAGCTACATAAGCAGCGTCTACTCTTTCAAATTTAGCGACTCCGATTTTTTCTCCTATTGATGCTAATTTATCATTGATCATGTCAGACACTTTAGTGCCATTCACGCTTACTTCATTTAATTCAGCAGCAGATTTTACATTGTTCACAACAGCAGCATCAGCAATACTTTGTGCAAAGGCAACGAATTCTGCATTTTTAGAAACGAAATCTGTTTCACAAGAAATACAAACTACAAAACCAGTTTTGTGATCCGCAGAAGTTTGTGCAATTATCACTCCTTCTTTTGCTTCACGGTCACTTCGTTTTGCAGCTACTTTTTGTCCTTGCTTACGTAACCAATCTATCGCTGCTTCAAAATCGTTATTCGTTTCGGTTAATGCTTTTCTACAATCCATCATTCCAGCACCTGTTGCTTGACGTAATTTATTAATGTCAGCAGCTGTTATTGTACTCATAATAATATAATTTAAAATAAATGTGTAATAAAATTAATAAGGCCTTTAATGAACTAA
>CANHLZ010000059.1 GCA_947461595.1 Bacteroidota bacterium
AACTGCAGTAGGTGGTGGTAAATTAGTAGATGCCTTTGGTGGCTTATCTCCTATTTTATTGCCTATGATGATTGCAGGTGTAGGAATATTATTATCCATCATTGGAACTTTCTTTGTAAGAATAAGTGAAAATGCGGGTTTAAATACAGCAACTGTTCAAAAAGCATTGAACATGGGTAACTATGGTTCAATGATTTTAACAGCAATTGCATGTTATTTCTTAGTAAACAATATTCTTCCTGAGACTATGTCATTACGTGGTATTGAGTTTACAAGAAATGGAGTAATTGGTGCCATTGCAGTTGGTTTAGTGGTAGGTACTTTAATGAGTATCATTACTGAATATTATACAGCCATGGGCAAGCGTCCAGTAATGAGTATTATCAAACAATCAAGTACAGGTCACGCAACCAATATTATTGGTGGTTTAGCAATTGGTATGGAATCTACGTTCATGCCAATTATTGTTTTAGCTGCTGGTATTTTTGGTGCTTCTTATTGTGCAGGTTTATACGGTGTTGCGATTGCTGCTGCTGGTATGATGGCAACTACAGCTATGCAATTAGCCATTGATGCTTTTGGACCTATTGCAGATAACGCTGGCGGTATTGCTGAAATGAGTGAGTTACCTGCTGAAGTGCGTGAAAAAACAGATATTTTAGATGCGGTGGGTAATACAACAGCTGCAAGTGGTAAAGGATTTGCCATTGCTTCTGCTGCATTAACTTCATTAGCCTTATTCGCAGCCTTTGTAGGTGTTGCGATGCCCAACAATCAACATATTGATATTTATAAAGCGGATGTTTTAGCTGCCTTATTTGTAGGTGGAATGATTCCTTTCATCTTCTCTTCTTTAGCGATTCGTGCGGTGGGTGAAGCTGCAATGGCCATGGTAGAAGAAGTTCGTCGTCAGTTCCGAACTATTCCAGGTATTATGGAAGGTACCGGTAAACCAGAATATGAAAAATGTGTTGCGATTAGTACCGAAGCATCTTTGAAAAAAATGATGTTACCTGGTGCAATCACTATCATCTCTCCTATTTTAATTGGTTTCACCATGGGCCCAGAAGCTTTAGGTGGATTTTTAGCGGGTGCAACAGTGAGTGGAGTGTTGATGGGAATTTTCCAAAACAATGCAGGTGGTGCTTGGGACAATGCTAAAAAATCTTTTGAGAAAGGGGTTGAAATAAATGGAGAGATGTTCTATAAAAAATCTGAACCACATAAAGCCTCTGTAACTGGGGATACAGTGGGAGATCCTTTTAAAGATACTTCTGGACCTTCTATGAATATCTTAATTAAATTAATGTCCATTGTTTCATTAGTCATCGCTCCTACTTTAGCAAGTATGCATAAGACGGATGCTGCTATTACTACTAAATCACAAACTGTAGAAATTTCTGTAATTAATACAGACACTGCAGCGGGTTATAAAGTTATAAACGATGAAGCACATACGGTGACTATCACTGCGAATACTAAAACATTAATACAAGCATTGCAAGAAGAAGGCATTGCTCCTATAGACAATGTGAACATTCAAATCAAAGACGGTAAGATTACAGTCAATGGCAAAGCATTGACAGAGGAACAAAATGCAAAGTTTTCTAGCTATTTGAAAAAAGATAAAAAGTAATCTATCGAAAGATTTCGTTTTAAAATAAATTTAAAAAATCCGCTTCTTTTGTAGAGCGGATTTTTTTATGGAAGCTAAATAGGTTTTAGTAGTTGATGTACTTCCTTTCCACCGCAACAAAAAAGCATATCTAAAATACTTACATTGGATATAAACCCTACTTTATCTTCAAATACTTGATGGTATTTAGGTAAGCTGTCGCATTGCCCATAATTTTTTGGTAACCAGGAAGAAAAGTATTTTACTATTTCTTTCTTCTCTTGTAAAGTTGGATTGTTATTAGGAATAATTTCCCAATCGGCTTTTAATTGTTCTTTTATCCATCGTTGGCAGGCCCCTAAAAAATCAACCAATTTTTCTTCTTGGTTGTTGTACAATTGATCAAGGCTTGGTTCGTAGAATTCGAAATAAGGGGATCTTTTATAACAGGTTCGAATGGCTTTTAAATGTTGTTCTTTCCAAGGGGTGCTTGGATCCATCATAATTTCATTGATGGGAGTTTTCTGGTCTCTACCACCGATAATGGGGATGGTTAAATTCAAAGGGCCTTGTGAAGCAAGAATCACCATTCTATTTTTAAAACTCATTTTTGTAAAAGGAGCTTGCGCATCAAAATTAATTTGTGTTTGCTTTAATAAGGTTTGAATAAAGCCAATGGTGCCAAAATATTGAAAATCGGTAAGGAACATATGTTAACAAATAGTTGTGTAAATATATTTTCTCAAACCCCAAATAACTAATAAATTCAATAAAATTTTCAAATGAACTTCAATAAGTATCTCATCGCCTGTGGTTTTTTGTTCTTAATGGCCTGTAGTGAACCCAAACCCTTTGTTTTTAAAGGTTTAAAATCGATTAAAATTGAAAAGGCAAGCTTTGGAAAAAATATTTTTAATGCGCAGTTCGAATATCAAAATCCTAATAATTTTCAACTTAGTTTAAAAAAATTAGATTGTTCAATTTTTATCAATGATCAATTGCTAACGCAGTATCAATTAGATTCAACATATATTATTCCTGCCAATTCAAGTTTTGAATTGCCTGCCAAAATGGAAATTGAACTTAGTATACTTTTAAAAAATACAGTAGATATTCTTTTTAATCGACCCATGAAAATTGGTGTTAAAGGAACCGCTACCATGTCAAAAGGCATGTTTACTAAAACTATCCCTATTGATTTTGAAACTACTCAGAAGTTAAATTTAAAAGACGCGCTTTAAATAAATGTATATAAAAGCTAATCCCTATAAATTCCAAGTACTAGGACTTTCTCTCCATTGCATTAAAGTTTCTTGAGTGGCGGCATCCAGCTCCCCTTTCTCCACAGCTAAATCTATCAAACTCGCATAATTGGTTAAAGAATAATAAGGAACACCTGCTGTTTTAAAAGCTTCGTCGGCCAATGCAAATCCATAATTAAAAATAGAAACCATCCCTACTACTTCTAATCCTGCATTTCTTAACACTTCTACCACTTGTAAACTACTTTTTCCAGTAGAAATTAAATCTTCAATCACTAAAATTTTATTGGTCGTGGCATAGGCGCCTTCAATTTGATTGCCTAATCCATGTTCTTTGGGTTTAGGTCTTACATAGATATAAGGAAGTTTTAATTGATCTGCCGCCATGGCTCCCCAAGGAATACCTGCGGTAGCCACCCCTGCCAACA
Organism: Bacteroidota bacterium; assembly: GCA_947461595.1. Taxonomy (GTDB): domain Bacteria; phylum Bacteroidota; class Bacteroidia; order Chitinophagales; family Chitinophagaceae; genus Sediminibacterium. Next base: position 3,306 of record CANHLZ010000059.1, read on the forward strand.
TATCCGCTCCTTCAAATTTTTCAAATATCACATTGCACATTTCACTTTTAATAAAATCACGAACATAAGGAAAGGACAACACTTTTCTATTGTCACAATAAATTGGACTTTTCCAGCCGCTAGCCCAGGTAAATGGATTATTTGGGCTTAATTTTACAGCACCTACTTGAAGTAGTTTTTCGGCAACGGCTTTTTGATTGGTCATAGGGATATTTTCTTGCTGCGAATTTAAAGTCAAATTGCTACATTCACTTCAGGAGTTACTAAATACTATACACATTTTTATGCCAAAACAAATAATAGCTGCTGGAGGCCTAGTGACCAATCCACAAGGAGAAATTTTATGGATCTTTAGACGAGGGTTTTGGGATTTACCCAAAGGAAAATTAGACGAGGGAGAAACCATTCAAACCTGTGCTTTAAGAGAAGTGCAGGAAGAGACGGGCATTCATAACTTACAATTACATGATTTATTAAAATTTACCAATCATCTTTATTTTGATAAATATTTACAAGAGGAAGTCGTCAAGAGAACTTATTGGTTTCATATGACCATTGCTACAGCTCAAAATGGAATCCCTCAAATCACCGAAGACATTGAAAAAATAGAATGGCATTCCTTAGCTACTGCCAAACATTGTTTGATCCAAACGTATCCCACTATTATAGAAGTGATTGAAGCCTATAGATTAAAAATAAATCAAGTCGGTTAATCTTTTTGGAAAACTATTTTACTAAACTTTTAATAACCGCTTCTGGTAAAAAAGGAGAAGCGTCTCCACCATTTCTTAAAATGTCTCTTACAATGGTAGAAGCCACTGAAGTATACTTAGGTTCTCCGGTTAAAAAAATAGTTTCAATATGGCGATCCATCGTACGATTGGCATCAGCAATGGTTTTCTCGTATTCAAAGTCACTTACATAACGAATGCCTCTTAAAATAAATTGTGCGCCAATCGATTGACAAAATTTAACGGTTAGTCCATCGTAAATAGCCACTTCTACTTGAGGTTGATTATTGTAAATTTCATCAAACCACTGTTTTCTTTGATCTGCAGTAAACATAGGATCTTTAGAGGCATTGATACCAATACCAACCACTACTTTATCAAATAAGGGCAATGACCTGTTTATAATATCAATATGACCTAAGGTTACAGGGTCAAATGTTCCAGGAAATAAGCAGATTCTTTGCATGCCTAAAAGTATGAAAATTGTTAGAACAATTGCATTTATGCTGGATTGGTACGTCCAGTTAAAAGGTATAAACAGGCCATTCTTACCGCCACTCCATTCTCCACCTGGTCTAAAATGATGGAATGAGGGCTATTGGCTACATCACTGTCCATTTCCACCCCTCGATTGATGGGCCCTGGGTGCATGATGAGAATTTCTTTGTTAAGCTTATTTAGCCTATTCATGGTAATGCCATAAGCCAAGTTGTATTCCCTTAAAGAAGAAAATAAAGGCTGATTTTGCCTTTCTAATTGAATTCTAAGCACATTGGCTACATCGCACCAAGCCAAAGCTTTGTCAATATTGTATTCAATTTGAATATCCATGGCTTCTTTCAAAAAGGTAGGAATAAGGGTTGGCGGTCCAGAAACCATTACTTCAGCACCCATTTTCTTTAGTAAATAAATATTGCTTAAAGCCACCCGACTATGCATGATGTCTCCGATGATGGCCACTTTTAGACCAGCTATTTTACCTAGTTTTTCCTGCATGGAAAATGCGTCTAATAAAGCCTGCGTGGGGTGTTCGTTGATGCCGTCTCCTGCGTTGATAATGGCGGCATCTATATGTTTTGCTAAGTAGTGCGGGGCTCCAGAAGCACTATGCCTCATTACCACCATATCTACTTTCATGCTTAGGATATTATTGACCGTATCCAATAAGGTTTCGCCTTTGGCGGCCGAAGAATTGGAAACAGTGAAATTGACTACATCAGCAGACAAGCGTTTTTCGGCCAATTCGAAGGAAATTCTGGTTCGGGTAGAATTTTCGTAAAAAAGGTTCACAATAGTAACGTCTCGTAAAGTGGGAACTTTTTTAACGGGTCTTTGTAAAACTTCTTTGAATTGAGTAGCTGTAGATAAAATAAGTTGGATATCCTCGGTTTGGAGGTCCTTGATACCAAGAAGATGTTTGGTAGTTAGTGCCATTAAAAAACAAAATTAATACAAATTTTTCTAATCTACTAATAAAATAACATCATCCACCCCATCATTCTCCTTCCATCTCACTTTTACTTTATAGGGTGTTAGGTCTAGCATTTCTTTTCCGGTAAAATCGGGTTGGATGGGTAATTCCCTACTTGGTTTTCGGTCTACTAATACACATAAACTTACTTTAGAAGGTCTTCCAAAGGACAATAAGGCATCTAAAGCAGCTCTGATGGTCCTTCCTGTGAAAAGTACATCGTCTATTAAAATGACTGTTTTTCCTTCAATGCTAAACGGTAAATCGGTGGCTTTAGCTAGATGTAAATCTCTTCTGACATCATCTCTATAAAAAGTGATATCTAATTTACCATACTGCACTTGATCTGCAGGTAATTCATTGTGTAATGCAGCCACAATACGGTCACTTAAATAAACGCCTCTAGGCTGTAATCCAATGATTACTGCATTGGTTAAACCAGGATAGGTTTCTAGAATTTGATGTGCCAGTCTTTTTACAATACTGGGTAATTGTTGCTCACTAATAAGGGTCATGCCTTAAAATTTTAATAAAATTACACCCTTTTCTTGAATTATAACTAGGCGTTAAACCAATCCCTTTGTATTTTGCACCCATGGTGGGGATTCAACAACTTAAATTAGTCCAATTTAGGAATTATGTTCAAAAGAATTTTGAATTTACCCATCGAATCGTGGGCATAGTGGGAAGCAATGGAACGGGGAAGACCAATTTATTAGATGCGCTTTATTATCTATCTTTTACTAAGAGTTATTTTAATCGTCCAGATGCGCAGAATGTGCATCATGCACATGATGGACTAAGAATTGAGGGGGTTTATTTAATTAATAAACAATCCACCCCCATTACTTGTATCATTAGAGAGACTTTAAAAAAAGAATTTTATTTTGATGAAGAAATGTACAGTAAGTTGTCACAGCACATTGGTAAAATTCCTTGTGTGATGATTGCGCCTGATGATGTTCAAATTATAACGGGGTCAAGTGAAGAAAGAAGAAAATTAATGGATAGTTTATTGTGTCAAATTTATCCAGAATATTTAAAGTATTTGATACAATACAATAAAGTACTATTGCAAAGAAATAGTTTGCTAAAAAATGCAGCGGAAACAGGTGTTATAGATACGGTATTGGTGGAAACACTCAATGGACAATTGATTGAAAATGGTCAACCCATTTATACCTATAGAAAAAAATTAATGAGCGACTTATTGCCAGCAATTATTAAATTATACAACCATCTGGCGCAAAAAAATGATCAAATAGATATTCAATATCAAAGCATGTTAGACCAGGATAGTTTTGAAAACTTATTGACTAACTCCTTTAAAAAAGATAGCGTTTTACTTAGAACCAGCGCTGGGGTTCATAAAGATGACTTAGTCATTACCATTCAAGGGCAGTCTTTTAAACAAGAAGCTTCTCAAGGTCAAAGAAAAAGTTTATTGTTTGCTTTGCGATTTGCAGAATGGGAATGTATTAAAAAAAGTAAAGGGTTCTCCCCTATTTTATTAATGGATGATATTTTTGAAAAATTGGATGAACAAAGGATGATTCAATTATTAGATTGGGTAAGCCATTCCACCGACGGGCAGGTTTTTATTACCGACACGCATAAAGAACGGGTGGATAATTTATTGGGGAAATATTTATCCAGTTACCAGTTGATAGAGTTATAATATAGTGTAAATTGCCCCTTATGGCTACATTTAAAATTGGTGATGCGTTAAAGCAGTTTGTGCAAGGGAGTAGATTGAAAAATGGAATTCAATCGGCACAAATTGAAGCGGTATGGTTGGAAATTATGGGGATTACCATTGCTAAGTACACCGATAAAATATACATATTTAATCAAAAGCTTTTTATTGAAACCAGTGTGGGGCCTTTGAAAAATGAACTAGGCTTTCAAAAATTACAAATTATAGAAAGAGTCAATGAGAAAATGGGCGCTCACACCATCACGGAAGTTATTATCAAATAGTTTTTTACTTTTCTAAATAGTCTAAGTAGCTTTTCTTTTGCATGATGGTAGAACCGTTCATAACGAATAGTGTTGGCCAAACTCTAGCAGCTGTTTTGATCATAGTAATATCGCCAATTAATATAGTTTCTTTGCTTAAAATACCATTAAGCCCTTCTTTGTCAGAAGTTACGATGTACACTAATTTGTATTTTTGATGAAGCTTTTTAAGTAAATTTTCCCATGGAATGCTTGACTCGATTTTCCCAGCAAAAACGAGTACATAAGGAGTGGATGTAGCAAAAAGTGGTTGAGTGGAATCTTTCCCATTCATCGTATTTAATTCAAATTCTGCAATAGCTGCTTGTAGCCCGTTGCCTTTACTAATAATTACTTCTTTTCTATTTTTATAAATAAAAGTAGAATCAAAATTGTCAGGAAAATGATTGGCATCAAAGAAAACCAGTTTACCTTCTTTTTCAAATTCCATTTGGATGGAAATGCTATCGGCAATAGCACCAGCAGGTTTTTGCATCTTTTCTAGAATATCATTCCCTGTTTTATAAGGCAAGCAATCCACAATAGGCAAATAATGAAGTACATAATTTTGACCATAGCCCACGCCTACTATTGAAATGACTAAAACAATTATGCCAACCGCTTTGTGCGTATTAGCTTTACTCTTTTTATGATTAAAGATTAATATGATAATGGATAATAATAATAAAATGTCTTTGATGAAGGAAGTTTTTGGTGTAAGTGGAATGCAATCACCAAAACAACCACAGGTTTTAATTTTGCCAGAAAAATAGGCATACCCAGTTAAGAAAGTAAAGAAAACAATGAGTCCTAATAACAACCAAAGTGTTTGTTTATAAGGAAACTGAATAAGTAAAGCAATGCCGGCCACAATTTCCAAAGTGTTCATTACCAGTGCAAAGGCCAAAGTATAGTCGGATAAAAAATTGATTCCCCATACATCAAAAAATTCTTGCATTTTATAACTTAACCCTAATGGATCGTTGGCTTTGATTAATCCAGAGAAAATAAAAAGTAATCCAACACTCCACCTTAAAATTTTAAGAAAGGTTTGCATTTTTTATTTTTTATGTTTGCCTTCTGCCAATTGAATTAAAGCAAAAGCGGCATAGTTTAATATGTCTACAAAATTAGCATCAATTCCCTCGCTAATTAAAGTCTTGCCATCGTTGGTGATAATTTGTCGTATCCTCAATAACTTCATTAATATCAAATCGGCATAACTTTCTTGACTCATGTCTCTCCAGGCCTCTCCATAGTCATGATTTTTGTCCAGCATGGTGTTTTTGGCAAAAAGTACATTTTCTTGGTACAAAGCTTGCAATTGTTCAACGGGTAATTCCTCTACTTTAGGATCTCCTAACTTTAATTGGATAAGTCCAATGACTGCATAATTCAAAATGCCCTTAAATTCAGATTGAATATCATCCTCCACTTTTTGACTTCCAAGGTCTTGAATGGTTCTAATGCGAAGTGCTTTAATGAAAATTTGGTCAACCACAGATATAATTCTTAGCACGCGCCAAGCGGTACCATAATCCTTTGTTTTTTTTATAAAAATGTCACTGCAGCTAGCAATGGCTTGATCAAATTGGTTGGAAGTTTGACTCATTAAAATTGGCCTAATTACTTGGTTAATTAATATCTTTGAACCACTGCAAGATAATCAATAACGTGCTTAAAATAAAACTATGTTCAAAATTCCTGCGAAGGATTTAGTATGGGCTATTCATTCACCCCAAGTAATGGGGATTATTAATTGCACCAGTGATTCTTTTTATGCAGCAAGCCGTCAAGAAAACATAGATTCTGTTTTATCAAAAGTGGCACAATTTGTAAAAGAAGGGGTTTCCATAGTAGATATCGGGGCACAAAGTACAAGGCCCAATGCTCCATTATTAAGTGCCGATTTGGAAATAGAGCAATTGGTTCCAGTAGTTCATGGCATTAGACATGCCTATCCTAATTTATTAATTTCAATTGATACATTTTACGCTTCCGTGGCAGCAGCCAGTTTGGAGGCAGGTGCCAATATAATTAATGATATTAGTTGCGGTAGTTTTGATCCGGCAATTTTAGCCGTAGTTGCCCAACAGAAGGCTGGGTTTATTGGTATGCATTTATCAGGTTCAATTCAATCGATGCATACAATAGAAGCCAGGGAAGATATCATGGCTTCCCTTCTATCATTTTTTGCAGAGAAAAAGAAAGTTTTATCAGCAGTGGGTATCCAACAATGGGTGATTGATCCTGGATTTGGTTTTGGCAAAACGATAGAGGAGAATTTTAAATTGGTAAGGGAGTTGGCCATTTTAAAAAAAATTGGCTTACCTGTTTTGTTAGGGGCTTCCCGTAAGTCAAGTATTTATAAAACCTTAGGTGTTTCTGCAGAAGAAGCTTTAAATGGCACGACCATGGTCAACACTATTGCCTTATTAAATGAAGTTAATATTCTTAGGGTACACGATGTTAAAGAGGCAGTGGAATTGGTGCAACTTTTACCTCATTTAAAATAGGTACTAAAAAAAGCGTCCCGAATTTCGAGACGCTTTTTTATATAATAAGTACAAATTATTTTTTTGGTGCAGAAGCAGGAGCAGCATTTACATCTTTAATTTCAATATCAAAAGCTAAATTCTCATAAGCTTTAATATTTCCATTGGCTTGTGGGCCATAAGCCAACATAGACGGTATGTATAAACTTCCTTTACCACCTTTGGCAAAATATTTAAGTCCAATATCCCAACCTGGAATAACAGAACCTGTTCCTACTTTAACATCATATGGTTTTAATACAGAATCTTTAGGGGTTAAGTTTGAATCAAAAACAACTCCATTAAAAGTGTATCCTTTATAAAATACGCTAGCAATTTTGCCTGAATCAATTTTATTGTTGGCATCCCCTGCTTCTTTCACAACAATAAATACTCCTTCTGGAGATTTAACAGCTGTAATTTTATTCTTTGCTAAATAAGCTGCTATAGCTTCAATTTCTTTAGCTTTTTCTATGTCTTGCTCTTTTTTGTAATCAGCATCTACTAAACTAACATTATTAAAAACGTTTATAATTTCTGCTTTACCTATAATTAAATCTTTTGCTTTAAATACATTGGTAATTTGTAATGCACCCATTTTAACCAAGGTGTCAATGCTTAAAGAGAATTCAATTTTATCTCCTTTTCTGCATTTCAAAATTACTTCAGTAAAAGTATATTTTCCTAAACGAGCAGTATCCACTGGAAAATAAACTGGGATTACTCCAAAAGTAGAGCTTAAAACACTGTCATTGGCTTTAAGTCTATACTCGATATTTAATTTCACGTAATCGCCTTGTTTCAACATTTGTTCATTACCACTACCGTGTGTAATTTTGTAAGGCATACCTGATGGGGCTTTTTCATATTGATTACAACTTGCAAATAATACAATAGCAGCCACTAACTTTAACGTTGATTTTATCATTTTTATTTTAATTGTGTTAATTGTGATTTATAGTTTTCTATTATCGTTTTAAAATCATTTAATGTTTCTTCTAAGCTTTTTTTAGAATT
>CANHLZ010000060.1 GCA_947461595.1 Bacteroidota bacterium
AATCGGGAGCGGGATGATGTTGCGAGGGAAGGGATCGAACCTCCGACCTTCGGGTTATGAGCCCGACGAGCTACCGCTGCTCTACCTCGCGATGTTTGGACGGCAAAGTTACGCCAATATTAGTTCCTAACCAAGTTTATTGGGGTGGAGATGGGTTTAGCCTAGCCAACGCCATTATTTTAAGTATAGTTTCAAATGGATTGAGCCACAAATAGCTGATCAATTAATCAATGAAAGAATTAATTTTTAAAATACTCTAAAGGAGTAATATTATAAATTTTCTTAAATGCTCTATAGAAAGAGCTTTTATGTGAAAAGCCAGCTTCTTTAGAAAGTGATTCTAATGTGTATATTTCCAAATGAGCTATATTCATCTTGTTTATAATATATTCAATTCTATATTTATTAACAAAATCATTAAATCTTGTAGTATAATAATTGTTGATAATGTAAGATAAATCACGAACTGGTATATTTAATTCTACAGCAACCCTACTTATGTTTAAACCTTGTATAAGAAAAGATTGCTTTTGATTAAAGTAGTCGTCAATTAGATTGATTTCTTTAGAATAGTCGGTTTCTATAAATGGAATTACTCTTGTGTCATTTTCTAAAAGACTAGATTCGATTTCATTGTACTTGATAAAAGGGAGCCCTGATAAAACATAAGGATTAATTAATAAATAAGCACTTATAATTAAAAAGCTCAGTGATAAAATAAATCCAGGAATATTGTAAAAAAAACTACTGTTTATAAAGTTAGTAATATTTAAAAAACCATAAATTAAAAATAAATAACCAACTACAAAAAATGTAGATGAAGTTGTAAATATTTTAATCCATTTAATAACAATACTAATTTGATTTTGAACTTCAACTTGTTTATTATTTTTTTTAAAATTAAATATCAATTGCCACTGCAGAATTACATAAAAAGTTGTAAGTATAGGGATAAATATAAAAAATAAATTCTCCGGAATTATTCCAAATTGATAGGTACCTGCTAAGCTAATATTATTTACGATCGCTTTAACAATGATTGCTTTTTCTGCAATAGGCAGTAAATAAAATGGTATATATGAAAAAAATACAATTAAAAAAGGAATTATATGAGGCAGGTCTTTAATAGTAAGATGTTTCTCATTTAATAAAACAGCTCTTACATATAAATAGGATAAGGCTGGCGTCAAATAATTTAGTGGTCCAGTTATTTTATACAAATAGGGTACTTTATTAATTAACCCTGTATATACTAATAAATATATTGAAATACATGCCACTGAAAATAGATAGAAAAATGCCAATACATAATTAGCATAGGATTTAAATGCGTTCTCCCTAAACAATAAAAGATAAACCGTTAATAATGCACAAAAAATACTTCCTAAATATAAAGTCTCAGTCATTTTTTCATTAAGGGTTTGTAAGTTAAACCAAATATAGGAATTAAAGTTTAACCAAAAGGTTCAGTTTAAAAGTATAATTAATGGTTTAAAATGCAGCTATTTAAGTTTAATTAGAATAATACCTTTAAATTTACCCTATGGAAGGATTTAATTGGAATGACAGTATAAATTTAATAAGCAAATTCACTTTTAAAAGAGCCTGGAATGGCGCTAAAGTTCTTGCAAGTTTTTACGCTACCCGATTGTTAAATAAACCCATTCAATGGGGATACCCCGTCAGCATTTCTTTCGAGCCTACTACCAGCTGTAATTTAAGATGCCCAGAATGCCCAAGTGGCCTTAGAGCTTTTACACGCCCTACTGGTATGTTAGATCAAAACTTTTTTAAAACTACCATAGATGAAATTCATAAAGAACTATTGTATTTAATATTCTATTTTCAAGGCGAACCCTATTTGAATCCCGATTTTTTAGAGATGGTGAAGTATGCAAGTAGCAAAGGTATTTATACAGCTACCTCCACCAATGCACATTATATGACAGATGAGAATGCCAAAAAAACAGTAGAAAGTGGATTAGACCGACTAATTATTTCACTAGATGGCACCACTCAAGAAACCTATAAACAATATCGAGTGGGCGGAGATATTGAAAAAGTATTAGAAGGTGCCAGAAATATAGTGAAATGGAAAAAAGCCTTAAATAGCACTAAACCATTTGTATTTTTTCAGTTTCTGGTGGTTAAACACAACGAACATCAAATTGAAGAAGTAAAACAATTAGCCAAAGATATTGGGGTGGATCAAGTGCGGCTTAAAACCGCTCAGGTGTATGACTATGAAAATGATCCCAATAATTTAATCCCAACTAATGAAAAATATAGTAGGTATCAAAAAAATAAAGATGGGAGCTTTAAATCAAAAAATAAATTATCTAATAACTGCTGGAAAATGCAACATGCCAATGTAATTACTTGGGATGGATTGGTTGTTCCTTGTTGTTTTGATAAAGACGCGACGCATCAATTGGGAAATTTAAAAAATCAATCTTTTAAAGAAATTTGGAATAACGAAAACTATCAGCAATTTAGAGGAGACTTAAGCAAGAGCAGAAAAAATATAGACATCTGCGCCAATTGTAGTGAGGGCTTGTCTGTTTGGAAAGATTAATAACTACTTCACTATAAATGCAGCCTGGTAGTAATTATTAACTGATCCCATTAATTCCAAGTTAACATAAAAAGACTCCGTGAATATTTTATAAGCTAAATATTCATGATTGGGCACATTAAATTCATCAAAAAATATAATATCTCCTTTTTGCAAATACGGGTACAACATACTTAATGAAAACAAGGTAGATGAAAATAAATCTGCATCTAAGTGAATCACTTTCCTTTTCTCTTTTATATTGCTAGTCGTTAAAAAAGGCACCAAGGTATCTTGAAATAACCCTTTGTAAAAATGGCCTCTTGAGTCTGCTAATTCAGGAACTGCCGCATGCATGTCCCCATTTTTAAAAAAATATCCCCAATTTTCCGGAAGCCCTTCGAAAGTATCAAACCCGTGAAATTGAGATTGAGCATGCTGATTGTTTTCCATCCACCATTTAAAGGAACCTCCCCCACAGACGCCCATTTCAATATAAATAATTTCTGCATTTTTTAATTGCTCCCGATTGATCACATAATTATATAAATCATAACGATGTTCGTAATTGCGAAATAAAGAGAAAGCATCTTTGTAGACTCCCTTTGTTGGCTGTTGAGCTATCCATTTAGTCAAGCTTAAAAAATGTGCAAAAAAGGCAAAAGGTTGAATGAGGAAACTTAAAATAACATGCGGCTGAATGAGTATAAGTATGTTTTTTGCTAATGCATTTATTTTAAATAAAAATGGTTTCATTCGATTCGTTATTGAATGATAAAGTTAAGTTTTTATTGGTAAACTCTTATTTTAAAGCATTACAACTAAGGACTTTTTATTAATCATTGTTAGTATAAACTATTTGCCAACAATTTATTAAAAAAGATCTTTTTGTTTGATTTTTAAGTAAATTGTATGCATTATTAAACGATTTAACAAAACCCTGTTAAGATGCCACCATCAAATCATTTCGACGCAATTGTAGTAGGATCTGGAATTTCCGGAGGTTGGGCTGCAAAGGAATTAACCGAAAAAGGACTAAAGACTTTATTATTAGAACGCGGGCGTAATGTGGAACATATTAAAGACTATCAAGGCACTGAAAAAGACCCTTGGGATTTAACACACCGCAATTCCCTTTCTCAAGAAGACATAAAAAATTCTCCTATACAAAGCAAATGTTATGCTTTTGATGAAGTATCTAAAAAGTTCTTTGTTAATGATGTTGAAAATCCTTACACCGCTACCAAACCCTTTGAATGGATTAGAGGAAATCATGTGGGTGGCCGCTCTTTAATGTGGGGTCGACAAAGCTATCGTTGGAGTGATTTAGATTTCGAGGCCAATGGCAAAGATGGATTTGGCACAGATTGGCCTATTAGATATAGTGATCTGGCAAACTGGTATAGCTATGTAGAAAAATTTGCAGGCATAAGCGGCAATAAAGATGGTGTCCCCAATTTACCAGATGGCGAATTTCAACCAGCGATGGAAATGAATTGTGTTGAACAAATGGTTGCAGCAAATCTTAAAACAAAAATGGGGCGACCTATGATTATTGGAAGGTCGGCCAATCATACAGCAAAAATTGGTACACGTGGCCCTTGTCAATTTAGAAATAAATGTCATCAAGGTTGTCCTTTTGGAGGCTACTTTAGTTCCAACTCGGCCACACTTCCTGCTGCAGCCGCTACTGGAAATTTAACTTTAAGACCCGATGCCATTACTACCGAAGTTTTATACGATAAAGAAACAGGTCGTGCAAAAGGAGTAAGAATATTAGACGCTAATACCAATAAAACTGAAGAATATTTTGCTAAAATAATCTTCTTAAACGCTTCTACTTTAGGCACTGCACATCTATTATTAAACTCAGTTTCTGAAGTTTTCCCTAATGGATTTGGAAATAGCAGCCAACAAGTGGGACATAATTTAATGGATCATCATTATGGAGTTGGTGCTTATGCTACCGTTGAAGGCTTTCAAGATAGATATACTTTTGGTCGTCGTCCAAATGGTATCTATGTCCCCCGTTTTAGAAACCTAGATGGCGGATCCTCTGCAGGCTATGTAAGAGGCTTTGGTTATCAAGGTGGCGCATCACGTGGCAAAGGCCCATCTGATGGAGTTGGTATTGAATTAAAAGAAAGTGTATCAGAACCAGGCAGTTGGTCTATGGGCTGGGGATCTTGGGGTGAGCATCTTCCTTATTATGAAAATAAAGTTACCCTTGATAAAAATAAAAAAGATAAATGGGGTTTACCTACTTTGAATATAGATTGCGAATTCAAAGAAAATGAAATGAAAATGCGTGTAGATATGAAAAATAGCGCCGCAGAAATGTTAGAAGCAGCTGGTTTGAAAAATGTGCAATCTTATGATAATATGCCTGCTCCTGGATTTTGTATTCATGAAATGGGTACGGCTCGCATGGGAAAAGATCCTAAAACATCGGTATTGAATAAATGGAATCAAATGCATGATGCAAAAAATGTATTTATTACTGATGGCTCAGCCATGGCTTCTTCAGCTTGTCAAAATCCATCTTTAACTTATATGGCATTAACTGCAAGAGCAGCTGATTTCGCAGTAAGTGAATTAAAAAAAGGAAACCTATAAGGTTTCCTTTTTTTACACTCGACTGTTTTACTTGTCTATAATATTGCTTAAGAGCCCATCTAACTAATCTTTAGTTTAAAATTATAAGCTACTTTTAGTTTCTATGCTTTATACTTGAAGCACCAGATGTATTGGATTCTTTTACATTAGGGTTACCTTTATAATCAATATTACTAGCGCCACTAGAAGTTGCTTTTAAAATTTCAATGACATTTAATTGAGCATGACTAGCACCTGAAGCGTGAACTACTGCCCCTTTAGATGTAAGTGCATATAACTTAGCATCACTGGCCCCAGATACTTCCAGAGACAAATCATCAACGGTGCCCCCCAGTTCAATATTAGAAGCTCCACTGCCATCAATAAGAATATTGGTAGCAGTAACTTGTCCTTTATAATCAGAAGCTCCTGTTAATTTATAGTCAAGTGTACCCGCTTTTATATCACCATGAAAATCGGAAGCTCCCGTTAACTTAATTCTCATTTTTGGAGTCTCAATGGTATTTACCAAATGAACATTGCTTGCGCCCGAAGCAGATATTGCATCAATTTCTTTAATACTTACATAGGCCTTTGTTTTATAATTTCCCCATTTTTTCCAACTAAACCATGTGCCGTTATCCCCCAAACGAATAATAAGGGTGCCTCCTATTACTTCTGTTATAATATGATCTCTTATCTCCTCTTCGGAAGCACTTACAGCCACTTCATTGGTGTTGGATTGGGTTAAGTATAAATCAATAGCACTTGATACACTAATAGCGGTAAAACCAGGTACTTTTCTTACCTGTGCATGGTTGTCATAAACAACAGCGGTTTTGTTTTGAGCACTAAGATTACAACCAGTTATTAAAATTAGTCCTAATAATATCCTTTTCATAAATAGATGATTTATTACTTAAAACGTAAATAAGAAGCTAAAGTTACAGCCCTTTGTAACATTTTAGTCCTTATTTTTGCATTGTCCTCGGGGTGCTGTAAAAAGCTGAGAAAAAACCCGTTGAACCTGAACAGGGTAATGCCTGCGAAGGGAAGGTCGACGCTTCATGCGCTGCTTCTCATAGCTTATTCCCCTGTTCCCAGTATCATTTTTTGAAACAAGTAAACTTTAGTAATGACTAAGTTATTGGGAACCTTTGCAACTATTTTAATGGTAGCCACTAGTATGGCTCAACCGCATTTACTATCTAAATCAAATAAAAAAGATAGTACTCAACGTTTTTCAGATAACATTCGTAACCTGCCTCCTTTGGAAATTAGATCGGTAAGAGCAGAAGTAAATAGCCCTTTCGCAATAACTAACTTAAACAAGACTTCTATTCAACAATTAAATTATGGGCAAGACTTGCCTTTTGTAATACAAAATACACCCTCCGTGGTAGTTAATTCTGATGCCGGTTCGGGTGTGGGTTATACAGGAATAAGAATAAGAGGTACCGATGGTACCAGAATTAATGTAACACTCAACGGCATCCCCTACAATGATGCCGAAAGTATGATAACCTATTTTGTCAACCTTCCGGACTTTAGTTCTAGTTTAAATAGCATTCAAATCCAAAGAGGTGTGGGTACTTCCACCAATGGTGCGGGCGCATTTGGTGCTTCTATTAATTTAGCTACCAATGATTATCGACCAGAAAAATATTTGTCTCTACAATCTAGTGTAGGTTCTTTTAATACTTTCAAAAATACTTTACAATTAGGAACAGGCTTACTTAACAATCATTTCACTATTGATGGTCGTGTAAGTACTATTAGTAGCGATGGCTATATTGATAGAGCCAAATCAAATTTGAAATCCTTTTATGTGAGTAGTACTTATTGGGGCAACCAATCTTCTTTAAGGTTGAATGTTTTTTCAGGATGGGAAAAAACCTATCAAGCTTGGTATGGTGTACCAGAGGAATTATTGGCTACACAAAGAACCTACAATCCAGCAGGTATGGAAAAAACGGGTGCCCCATACGCCAATCAAACAGACAATTATCATCAAACACATTATCAATTGTTTTACAATAAAACCATCAATAAAAACTGGCAGTGGAACACGGCTGTATTTTTAACAAGAGGTAAAGGATATTATGAAGAATATAAAGGAGCAGTTGTATTGACTGATTATATCTCAACTGCTAAAGCTGCTGAACCAATAGATTTAGTAAGAAGAAAATGGCTAGATAACAATTTTTATGGCCAAATTGCTTCGTTGGTTTATGAACAAGGAAAAAATAAATTTACACTCGGTGGTGCCTGGAATACTTATGATGGAATACATTATGGTCGACTTCCCTATTTAAATTCATTCGGAATAACCCCAAATTTGAACTATTATTTTAACAATGCCATTAAAAATGATTTCAACACTTATATTAAATGGAACTACCAATTGACCCAACAATTAAGCAGTTTTGTAGATGTGCAGTATAGAAAAGTAACGCACAATATGTATGGTTTTGATCACAATCCTGATTTAATCGTAAAAAGAGACTTTAACTTTTTAAACCCTAAAGCAGGTTTGTTTTACAAAACCAAGCAAACCAATTACTATGCGAGTATCGCTATAGCACACAAGGAACCCAATAGAGATGATTTTGAAGCAGCCACTACCCAACAACCCCAACAAGAAGTATTGACCGACATGGAATTGGGTTTTAAAAATAAGCAGGGTGCTTTTGAATTGGGCGCTAATATTTATATCATGAATTACAAAGATCAGTTGGTGCTTACTGGGAAAATCAATGAAATTGGCGCTTATACCAGAACCAATGTGCCAAAGAGTCGAAGAGCCGGTATAGAATTAGAAGAAAATTGGAAAATAAACTCATTTATAACAAGTGCTGGCAATTTCACCTTTAGCCAAAATAAAATAGAAGCTTTTACAGAATATATAGACGACTATGACAAGGGAGGTCAGCTAGCCATCTTACATAAGAATAGCGACATTACCTTATCTCCAAATTTAACTGCTACTCATTTACTAAATATAAAATTGAACTCGAAATGGCAAATGAATTTAACAAGCAAATATGTTTCTAAGCAATATTTAGACAATACCCAAAATGAAACCAGAGTATTAAACGCTTATTTCTTACAAGACATCAACGCCTCTTATACCCTATACACTAAACAAAGGTGGAATGCACAATTACAATTGTATGTAAATAATATTTTTGATAAAAAGTACGAACCCAATGGTTATACCTATAGTTATTTATACGAAGGTGGCATAACCACATCCAATAATTATTATCCCATGGCGGGAAGGAATTATTGGTTGAGTTTGAAAATAAATATCAATTAAAATAGGCCTAAATTAGCCAGGGAACTTGGCTTGCCAATCTAACATCCCACCTGTTACATTAATTACTTTCTTAAAACCATAAGGCTCTAGCATTAAGCAGGCTTGCCCACTTCTATTTCCACTTCGGCAATAAATATAGACCACTTCTTCTTTTAAATCTTCAATGTCATCAAGTTGCAAAGTTTGCACTTGTCCTAGTGGTAATAGAATTCCTCCAATATTAAAATCTGCATGCTCATGTGGCTCTCTTACATCCACTAAATTTATTTTTTCTCCAGCATCTAATTTGGCTTTTAAAGCTTCAACGGTTATAGTTTGCATTGTACTAAGTATTATAGTTTGTAATTAAAATTCGACTTTACTTGATAGAGTCTTTTTTTCCGATAACTGGCGCAATCTTATCTATGATCAAATCAATAGAGCCTCCTTGTATCGTTGAATTTCTTATAGGCATCCCTAATGAATCCAATTGAGTAGAAAAAGGATTGGGCGTTTGCTGAATTACAAAAGCATTGGCAGTGTCTTGTATCACTGCCGAGGAAATTATATTCCCCATAATCAATCCTAAGCCTGCAATAGTAGACCTGGCCATTTCCACAGTTAATCCAATTAAATCTGGTACTTCAATACCTACAGCAGTGCCTCCATCACCTACGGTGAAATTAATCATCGTTCCAGAAGAAATTTTTGTACCTGGGGCAATTGAATTGTATCCTACCAATTGATCAATGATGACATTTTTATTACGGTTGGTTACTAAGTTAATAGCCCCCACTCTTAACCCTAATACCTTCAAATAAGTTTGTGCGCTTTTTAAGGAGAAGCCTATTAAATTTGGCATATCTACTTGTGGGGCAATGACTCTATTAATAGTTAAATAAATGGTTCTCCCTTTTTTCACAATTTCATCTGCTTCTGGAGTTTGTCTCAATACTCCATTCCTCGCTAATGTATCTACATAAATAGAATCTTGCAATACCACATCAAAACCCAATGACTTAATATTTTTTTGCGCTGCTACCACATCTAAACCTATTACATTAGGCACTTTTTCGGTTTTGCCATTGCCTGTAATCCAGCCTAATGAAAAGAAAAAGAGTACAATTAATATAATAACTGCCCCAATGCCAGTTACTATATTTATCCATAAAGGCTTTTTTAATAATTTATCAATGTATTCCAAAATATTAATTTTTTAATGGGTTATTTGGCAGCTAAACTATCATCAATAATGGCTCCATAAAAATCAGTTAAGCTCCAACCCATGGCTCTTACTTGTTGTGGAATTATACTTGCTTCACTTTGTCCTGGCACCGTATTTACTTCTAATAAAAAGGCTTTCTGCAACTGCTCATTGTAAATAAAATCAATTCTAACTACCCCACTGCAATTAAATATATCATATACAGCTTTTGCGGATTCAGTTAAATCTTTAAATATAGGTGCTGAAATTTTGGCAGGTGTAATTTCTTCACTCTTGCCTTCGTATTTTGCAGCAAAATCAAAAAACTCATTCTCCGTTTTAATTTCAGTAATTGGCAACACCGTTGTAATCCCTTTTGTTTTAAAAACGCCCACTGTAAATTCTCTCCCACTGATATATTCCTCCACCAATACCTGATTGTCTTCTTTAAATGCCTTTTCTAATGCAGGCACTAACTCAATTGCAATATTTACTTTACTGATGCCAAAACTACTGCCCCCATTATTGGGCTTTACAAATACTGGTAATTTTAATGCTCCTAATATTTGATCGTCGCTTAATGGCTGGTCTTTAAATAATAGTAATGATTTGGCTACATTGATACCCCCGAATCCTGCTACTGCAACGGTATATCTTTTGTTAAAAGTTAAAGCAGAAGTAGCTGTATTACAACTGGTATAAGGCAAGCCTATTAAATCGAAATAGCCTTGCATTTTCCCATCTTCTCCTGGGGTTCCATGAATGCACATTAAAGCAATGTCAAAATTTATTTTAATCCCATTTTCAATGATGCTAAAGTCAGATTTCTCTACTGGCACTTCTTCTTCAGCTGAGTTTTCATACCACCAACCGGTAGGATGAACATCTATCTTATAAACTTCATACTTGTTTTTATCTAGGGCATCAAAAACGGTTTGAGCACTTTTATAACTTATTTGTGCCTCAGAACTTAATCCCCCAGTAACAAGTGCCACTTTTATTTTCATGGATGGTAATTGATGCCTCAAACTTACTTAATACAAGGCATAAAAAAAGGGAAAATCAATTCCCTTTTTTAAA
>CANHLZ010000061.1 GCA_947461595.1 Bacteroidota bacterium
CATTTAAAGACGGGTTAGTTTTTAAAATAGCGTTCAAATTATTTTTTCTTTCCTCTAAATTGCCAATACTCATTTTGGCAGTTGTACATTTTACTTTTGTTAATTTTCCAGTGAATGCTGCGTTCTCCACTGCATCTGCAGCCATTTTTCTATAAGTAGTCCATTTGCCACCAGTGATGGTAACTAGTCCACTTGGAGATATACTTAAATGATGTTCTCTAGAAATTAAGGAGGTTCGACCTTTCCCTTTTTGTTTTACCAATGGCCTCAATCCAACATATACACTATTAATATCTGCTCTAGTAATTAAAGTGGTTCCGTATTGATTAATATGTTTTAAAATAAATTCAATTTCTTCTTCAAGTGGTTTAGGTTCGTAAGAAGTAATATCAATAGGGGTATCCGTAGTGCCCAAAATTACTTTATCATGCCAGGGTACTGCAAATAATACGCGGCCATCATCTGTTTTAGGAATCATCATCGCGTCGGTACTAGGAAAAAATTTTGCATCAACCACCAAATGGATACCTTGAGAAGGGCTCACTAAATCATGTATTAAATAATCGTCCATTTGAACGATTGAATTGGTAAATACCCCTGTGGCATTAATGACCGTTTTTGTTTTTAGGGTATAAGTATTTCCAGTTAGTGTATCAACACATTCTATACCGATTATTTTTTTATTGTCTTTTATAAATCCAGTTGCTTTGCAATAATTTAAAACAGTAGCTCCATTTTTAATAGCAGTGGCAGCCATCTCTATTGCTAAATGACTGTCATCGAATTGCCCATCATAATATAAAATACCACCGGCTAATTTATTGGGGTTGATAGAGGGTAAATGGGCAATAGTTTCTTTTTTTGAAAGCGCTTCTGTTTTTCCTATAGACAAGCTCCCAGAAAGGATATCGTATATTTTTAAACCTATTAAATAAAACATTTTTTCCCACCAGCTAAATACGGGTATGATAAATATTTGAACCGAGGTTAAATGAGGTGCATTTTTTAAGAGGTACCCTCTTTCTCTCAAGGCTTCGCGGACCAATTTAATATTACCTTGTTCTAAATACCTCACTCCACCGTGAACTAATTTGGTAGACCTACTCGAAGTACCTTTGGCGAAATCATAACCTTCAATTAATATGGTTTTATAACCTCTTGAGGCTGCATCTAAAGCAGATCCTAAACCGGTAGCACCCCCTCCAATAACAATGACGTCCCAGCATTCTACTTTTTCGAGACTTTGCAATTGGGTGGATCTATTCATACAATTTTTAAAAAATTTGACACAAAATTACTACTAAATCGCTGATTTTATATTTAAATTATAATTTCAATAGCAGGAGAGAAGTATTAAGTAGGACTCAATTTCAATTGTTAGGATCAAAAATCCATTTTATACCCTCTTTGCATCATTAATATAATTGACCCCTTGCTTTTTAAACAAGTATATTTGTTTATTCTAAGCAGTTAATATTTACAAATATGAGTAGGCGCCTTTTAAAATTTATTTTACTGCTTTTTGTTTTTTCAATGCGAACAGGGTATGCGCAGGATAGCATTCAAGTAGCTAAGCCCTTACATAAAAAAAATATTTTCACGCTTGGCTTATATAAACAACCTGGATTAGACTCTATGGTTGATTTTGTAGATGGATTGCATCGTGTTTTTAAAATCAATAAAGTTAGAAATCAGGAAGATAAATTGAATAAATCAAATTTCACTTTTGTTCCTAATGTAGGGTATAGCTTAGCTACTGGTTTTGCAACGTCTATTAATGCAGATATTATCCTCCCACTTAAAAATCCAAAAGACAATCAATCTATTATTTTTTCTGAATTAAAGTATACCCAAAACAAACAAATTATTTCCCAAGTAGTTTCTAATCTTTGGTTACACAACAACGAATACAATATTACTACGAACTGGTCTTATTTAAAATATCCTCAATTTGATTATGGCCTGGGCGCAAATAGTTCTTTAAAATTAATGGATAATATAGATTACTCTTATTTAAAATTGTATCAATCATTTTTAAAAAAAATAGGCGCTAATTTATATTTTGGACCAGGTATTAATATTGATTATCATTGGAATATAACTGACACAACTATTCAAAATAAACCCATTATCGGTTTTAATGAGTATGGATTTACAAAACAGTCTAGCTCAGTTGGGCTTTTATTGAATCTTTTATTTGATACTAGAAAATCAATAGTGAACCCAATTGCCAATAGCAATTATTTAAACATAGTATATAGAGACAACTTAACTTTTTTAGGAAGTGATGTACCATGGCAAACATTATTACTTGATTACAGAAAATATATCCCCTTTCCCAAGAGTAGTAAAAATATTTTAGCTTTTTGGTCATATAATGTTTTTACACTTGCAGGTAAACAGCCTTATTTAGATTTATTTTCTACTGCATCCGATACGTATAATAATACAGGCAGGGGCTACATTCAAGGCAGATTTAGAGGGGATAAATTTGTATATGCTGAATCTGAATATCGTTTTGGGATCACAGAAAATGGTTTTTTAGGTGGGGTAATTTTTGCGAATATGCAAAGTCTTTCAGAAGGCCAGGGCAAGCCTATACAAGCTATTTTGCCTGGTTACGGCGCAGGCATTCGCATTAAATTGAGCAAACATTCCAATACCAATATTGCGATTGACTATGGAATTGGTCAAGGAGGATCCAAAGGAATTTTTATGAATTTGGGAGAGGTGTTCTAAAATTTGATAATTTTAATAAATAAATTTATAGGTATGAAAACTAATAAAAATAAAATGGATTCACGCAGACAGTTTATTAAAAACATTTCCTTTGCTTCTGCATTTTTCCTTTCGGGAAAAGTTGCTGCATTAAGTCCTTCGGAGGTAATGAATTATAGCAATAAGGTAATTTTACGTTTCGCAGTAGCGTCAGATATTCATTATGGACAACCTGACACTTCCTATGAGCAGATGTTGGATACGGTCACGAAGCATATTAATTTATTTCATGATCATAGTCCCTTAGATTTTTGTGTGATGAACGGAGATCTAATTCATAATGAAAAATCTTTTATGCCTGTGGTTAAAACAAAATTGGATGTTTTGTCCATGCCCTATTATGTTACACGAGGCAACCACGATATGGTATCGTCGGACTATTGGAATAGTATATGGGGAATGCCTTTAAACCATGATGTATTAATTAAAAAGAATGCTATTTTATTAGGAGATACTTCCAATGAAAAAGGAACTTACGAGTCTCCCAATATCAATTGGTTAACAGATAAATTAGAAGCTTATAACAATAAAAAAAATTGTTTCTTATTTATACATATTCCACAAGCAAAATGGACGCCTAATGGAATTGACAATCCTGCTGTTTTTGAGACTATAAAAAAATATCCCAATGTTAAGGCGGTATTTCACGGACACGAACATGATCAGGATGGATTTAAAATGGTTGATAAAGTACCATTCATTTTTGATGCCCATGTGGGGGGCAACTGGGGAACAGCTTACAAAGGCTTTAGAGTAGTGGAACTGATGAAGGACAATACCATGATTACTTATATGATGAACCCAACGGAGAAACTAAATGAACTTAGTTTTTAATCATTCGGATATACAATTGCTCTACCTTGGTACGTGCCCAAGGGGTTTTGCGTAAAAACTTTAAACTAGATTGAATACTAGGGTTGCTGTTAAAGCAATTGATAGGGATATGCTGTCCTAAATCCTCCCAACCAAAATAAGCCACTAGTTCAGTGACAACATTTTCGAGTGTTTTTCCATGTAAAGGGTCCTTGGAAGCTTGTTGCATATGCAATATTAAGTAATTTGCCGCTATGCAGCCCCTCCGATATTTTATTGTTTATAAACCTGTGAATATGGTTTCTCAATTTGTGAGTACCCATCAAGTGAATTTATTACATCAATTAAATTTTTCTTTTCCCGAAGGCACACACGCTATTGGACGTTTGGATCAAAATTCTGAAGGTTTATTATTACTTACTACTAATAAAAAAATAACTAAACTTTTATTTCAAGGAGCAGTTCCGCACCAACGCACTTATTTGGTCCAAGTAAAGAACAAGGTGGAACCTGCTATTGTAGAAAAATTAGCCAATGGCATTGACATTAGTGCCCCCAATGGAACCAGTTTTACAACAACACCCTGTTTGGTAAAATTAGTAGAACCTCCCCTAAATTTAGTGCCTGTAGATAAGCCATTGCACCCCAACGTGCAAACCACCTGGTTGGAAATTACATTAACAGAAGGGCGATTTCATCAGGTACGTAAAATGGTAGCAGCAGTTAATCATAAATGTATTCGGTTGTTAAGAACCTCTATAGAAAATATTAAAATTGGCACGATGCATCCAGGTGATGTGCTTGAAATGGAGGAAGAAAAATTCTTCCAGCTGCTAAATTTACATGCAAAATAATTAGTATATTTAAGGATACCTGGGTTCTTATTTTTACAGGCTTTTTATTTTTTTAAATCGATTGTTATGAAAAAATTATTATCAAACAAGCATCATGCTGTTCGTTGTTCAGTCACTTATTTATTTTTTGTAAGTATCTTTTTATTTTTAGGACTTTATTCATTTGGACAAAAAGCACCTAATAAAATACTAAAGGATAAGCAAATGGTAACTTTAAGTAAACAAGCTTTGCAAGATAAGATTAAAGGTGGTTGGGCTGGGCAGACCATTGGTGTCACTTTTGGAGGACCTTATGAATTTAGGTTTTTAGGAACCATGATACATGATTATCAAAAACTAGAATGGCCAGAGGATGCCTTTCAACATTATTTTGACAAGGAACCAGGTTTGTACGATGATATTTATATGGATTTAAGTTTCGTTGATGTGATTGAAAAGTATGGAGTAGAAGCTCCTATAGATTCTTTTGCCAATGCATTTGCCAATGCTAGTTATCCTTTATGGCACGCCAATCAAGCAGGTAGATATAATATATTACATGGCATTAAAGCTCCCTTATCAGGTTATTGGAAAAACAATCCACATGCGGATGATATCGATTTTCAAATTGAAGCAGATTTTGCAGGTTTAATGAATCCGGGTATGAGCGGCGCTGCATCTCAATTATGCGATAAGGTAGGACATATCATGAATTATGGTGATGGCTGGTATGGTGGCGTATATATTGCCAATTTATATACCCAAGCTTTTGTTTCAAACGACATATCATTTATCGTATCAGAAGCATTAAAGTCAATACCGAAAGAAAGTACTTATTATCAATGTATCAATGATGTTATTAAATGGCACCAACAATATCCCAATGATTGGAAACGCACTTGGTTTGAAGTACAAAAAAAATGGTCTAATGATGTTGGCTGTAGTGATGGCGTTTTTAAACCTTTTGACATTAGTTCAAGAATTAATTCTGCGTATGTAATTATTGGATTGTTATATGGCAATGGAGATTTTGGTAAAACTATGGAAATATCCATACGTTGTGGTCAGGATGCCGATTGTAATCCTTCTTCTGCAGCTGGAATATTAGGGGCTATTTTGGGGTATGATAAAATTCCAACTTATTGGAAGAAGAATTTAACACAAATAGAAAATAGAGACTTTGTATTTACAAATATTTCATTGGTTAAAATGTATGAATTAGGTTATAAGCATGCATTACAATCTATTGTTAAAAATGGAGGTACCATCCAGGACAATAATGTTTCTATAGCTTATCAACAACCCGTACCTGTTCAATTAGAGCAGTCTTTTGTAGGACTTACGCCTACAGTAAGAAAAGGAAGTGGCTGGTCCAATAAGCCATTTAAAGACAGCTTTGCCTATGATTTTGATGGGAATGGCATTGTTATTACCTCTTCTTTATCCGATGAATGGAATGCCAAATCTGATTATGAATTTAAAGTAGAAGTGGATTTGGATGGAGTAAAAGAAATTATTTCACTTCCTTATAATTTCAGAAAAAGAAAAGCTGAACTATTTTCAAAGTATCAATTAAATGAGGGGCATCATCAATTGAAATTAACTTTATTGAATCCGAGTACTATGGGTAATATTTTAATTAGCGACTTAATTGTTTATTCAAATAAAGTAAAATAAATAATGAGTCATTCAAAAATTGTAGTCATAGGAAGTGCCAATACTGATATGGTAGTAAAAGCAAAAACGCTTCCCTTGCCTGGAGAAACTATTTTAGGCGGACAATTTTTTATGAATGCAGGAGGAAAAGGTGCTAATCAGGCAGTGGCTGCAGCACGTATGGGAGGACAGGTTACTTTAGTGGCTAAAGTGGGGGATGATATTTTTGGAAAGCAAACCATAGAAGGACTAAAAAAAGAAAATATAAATACTGATTTTGTTTTTATTGATGCCTTAACACCATCGGGCACTGCTTTAATTAATGTGAATGAAGAAGGAGAAAATTGTATTGTAGTGGCGCCAGGGGCCAATGCTAATTTATTACCCGCTGATATTGATAAGGTTACTATTATTTCAGCAGCTGAAATAATTCTAATGCAATTGGAAGTACCTATGCAAACTATTGAACAAGTTGCAAAAAATGCAAAACTAAATCATCAAAAAATAATTATTAATCCTGCGCCTGCTCAAGCTTTGTCTGATGAATTATTAAAAGGTTTGTATTTAATAACCCCTAATGAAACAGAAGCTAGTATGTTAACGGGCATTACTGTAGTAGATGAAGTAAGTGCGTCAAAGGCGGCGGATATATTTTTAGAGAAAGGGGTACAAAATGTAATTATAACCTTAGGCAAACAAGGGGCTTATTTTCAAAATAGCACAGAACATATTTTAGTACCGGCACCCTTGGCCCAAGCCCTAGATACCACAGCTGCTGGTGATACATTTTGTGGTGCTATTACAGTAGTACTCACCGAAAATAAAACCTGGAAGCAAGCCATAGAATTTGCAGTACAGGCAGCATCTATCTCAGTAACTAGGTTAGGGGCACAGGCATCAGTTCCTTATAGAAATGAAATTGAATGATCCTTATAAATTTTAAAATAACCAACTATGTTTATTGTAGAAAATTATTCTTTAGCCATTTTACTTTGTTTTGTAACAATGGTTTGTTGGGGCTCTTGGGCAAACACCACTAAGCTTACTTCTCCCAATTGGCGTTTTGAGTTATTGTATTGGGATTATGGAGTAGGCATTTTATTAACTACTTTAATTATTGCGTTTACTTTAGGATCTCATGGTTCAGAAGGGAGGTCATTTTTAGCTGACATTCATCAAGCGTCGAATAACAATTTGATGTCAGCAATCATAGGAGGTGTTGTATTTAATTTAGCTAATATATTATTAGTAGCAGCTATTGCTATAGCTGGAATGTCTGTTGCATTTCCAATAGGCATTGGTATTGCTTTGGCATTAGGGGTCATTGTAAATTATTTAGATCATCCAGAAGGCAATCCACTACTGATCTTTGGCGGCGTGGCTTTAATTGTTGTAGCCATTTTATTAAACGCAAGGGCTTACCAAAAATTACAATCTAACGCTTCTGAAAAAGTTTCAAAAAAAGGCTTAATTCTTTCTATCGTAAGTGGTTGCTTAATGGGTTTATTTTATAAATACGTAGCGGCTTCTATGGTGAATAATTTTAATGTTCCAGAAGTGGACAAACTTACTCCCTATACTGCCCTTGTATTTTTTGGAATAGGGGTAGTGGCAAGTAGTTTTTTATTTAATAGTATTCAAATGAAAAAACCATTTGTAGGAACCTCCCTTTCTTTCGGAGATTATTTTAAGGGCAGTTTAAAAGATCATTTTGTTGGCATATTAGGCGGAGCCATTTGGAGCATTGGGATGTCTTTAAATATCATAGCCTCTGGCAAAGCGGGTCCTGCTATATCATATGGATTAGGGCAAGGGGCAACGGTAATTGCTGCCATCTGGGGCATCTATGTATGGAGAGAATTTGATAATGCACCCAAAGGCACTAAAGGAATACTTAATTTGATGTTGTTATTGTATATCGTAGGATTGAGCTTTATTATTTTATCTAAATAAGACTAGCTTTATTATATAAAGCAAAGGCTGATTTTGGTCACCTATGCACTAGAATGATTTTTCCATTGATTTAGAATGTATTCAGAAACAATGAGTTGTGACAATTTTTGATTCTACAGTATTATTAATTATTTCCTAATTTATATAAATGCGCAAGTTTAAAATTTGCTTGAAACGGAAAAAGTAGTAAATTAGTTATATACAGACATCCCAACCTTTATTTATGCCTACCGTACACGACCTATTACATAATAAAAATAGAAAGCTCATTACAGTATCAAGTAATACTTCTATTATAGATGCGCTTAAGATGATGGCCGATTTTAATATTGGTTGTTTGATTGTACTAGATGGGGAACATTATATTGGCATGTTTACAGAAAGGGATTATGCGCGTAAAATTGTATTAGAAGGACGTAATTCTCAAACCACCTCGGTAGATGAAATTATGGTAACAGACATCCCCTTATTAGATAGTAAAGACAGTATTGAACTTTGTACCAAAATTATGACGGAAAAAACTTTGCGTTATTTGCCTGTTTTTGAAAATGGGAAGCTAATTAATTTAATAAGCCAAAGTGATATTATCAAGCATACCATTGACTCCCAAAAATCACTCATTGAGCATTTGCAAGATTACATGAACTTGAAATAATTTATTCGTGTTCAACCATATCATACAAATGATGTATGAGCCCATCTGCTAGCCCAATCTTAGGTACGTATATTTCTTCAATATCGGCCCATTTACAAATAGCATTGTAAATAGTTAAAGCAGGTACAATTACCTCAGCTCTATCTTCCTTTAGGGTATAGGTATGCATTCTTTCATCCACGGACAGAGGTTCCATTTCTTTATAAACTTCTTTTAAACTTTCTGCACTAATAAATTTCCCATCTTTATTACCATTTAAAGCAAATAATTTATTGATATTGCCTCCAGAACCAATGCCAATCATATTACTATACTTTTTGGATAAGTCCTTTAAAGTATCTTTCATCTCGTCCCAGGTTTCGTCTTTTACTTTTTTAGTAAGTATACGAACTGTACCAATATTGAAAGACTTTTGAACTACTACATTAGACTTATGGTATAGGGTTATTTCGGTGCTACCACCACCTACGTCAATGTATAAATAGCTTTTATCTTTATCTAGTAATTCTGCAATATGGTTTTCGTAAATAATTTCGGCTTCCAATTCGCCAGTAATTACTTCAATTTCAATACTTGTTTCTGATTTAATTTCTTTAATGATCTCTTTTGCATTTTCGGCATCTCTCATGGCGCTGGTGGCGCAAGCCATATAATGGTCTACTTCGTATACCTTCATTAAATTGTTAAATGCTTTGATGGTATTAATAAGCATCTTCTTTTTTTGACCACCAATATGTCCTTTTTCAAATACGTCAAAACCCAAACGGACGGGTATTCTTAAAAGACATAATTTATTAAATTCAACTTCTTTCCCTTTTTTAACTACTGCACAAATAAGTAATCTTACTGCGTTACTACCTATATCTATTGCTGCGAGTACCAATTTTTATAATTTTTTTCCTATTAAATAATGGTAGGTTTCTACCTGGGATTTGTATGTTTTTCTGCTTACGGAAGGTACATAATTATTGTTTAAATGCTCATCTAAAATTCTAGCTTTATTATTGTCTTTTAGCTGAATATTAATGATGTCGATCAGTTCTTTTTTTAAGCGGGGATCTAGGATAGGGGTAGCGACTTCTATTCGATGATCTAAGTTCCTGACCATCCAATCGGCGCTTGAAATAAATACTTTTTCTTTTCCGCTATTATGGAAAATTAATACACGGGCATGTTCGAGGTATTGGTCTACAATACTGATAGCATTTAATTTAGCGTTTAATTTTTCTGCTTCTTTCTTTAAAGTTAGTATACCTCGGATAACTAAATGAACCCCCACACCGGCTTTTAAGGCCTTATATAAATGATCCAATAGCAACTGATCACTTAAAGAGTTTAATTTTACAATTATTTTAGCGGGCTTGCCTAGTTTAGCAAATTTAATTTCATTATTGATTAATTGAATAATGGTATTGCGCATGTTAATAGGGGAGATTAACAAGTTCCGAGTTTTACCAATGGGCTTGTCACCCATTTGCCAGGTTTCTAAATAGGTAAATACCATATTTACTTCCATTAACAAAGGCTTGGAAGCGGTTAATAAACAATGATCGGCATAGATCCTAGCTGTCTTTTCATTTAAATTCCCAGTGCTTATAAATCCATATTGCATTAATTTATTATCAGTTCTTTTTTGAATAATACAAATTTTTGCATGCACTTTCACATTAGGGATACCTACCAAAACCTTAACTCCTTCCTCTTCCATGGCGGTTTTCCATTCTAAATTAGCTTCTTCATCAAAACGTGCTTTAAGTTCTAAGAATACAGTTACTTTTTTCCCGTTTCTAGCAGCGTTAATTAAGGCATTAATTACTTTAGAGTTACTGGCTAAACGATAAGCAGTTATTTTTATAGAAATAACATCATCGTCCATCGCCGCTTCTCTTAGCATATCAATGACCGGATCGAAACTATGATAGGGAAAATGTAAAAGAATATCTTTTTGAAGTACTACTTCAGACACTTGATTATTTTTCTTAAAGGCAGGATGAGCAAAAGGCTTTGGCCTATCTTGTTTTTCCACTAAC